>DASQTR010000288.1:0-4142 GCA_035641795.1 Ilumatobacter sp. | reverse complement strand
CTCAGCCACCGCCCACGACGTCCTGCGTGAGTTCCGAATCCTGGACGCGATCAAGGACGAATGCGTGGCCATCGCGCGGCCCGTTGTCGCCTGCGGCGACCCCGAGGTGTTCGGGTCACCCTTCTACGTGATGGAACGCATTGACGGGCGACCGATCCTGCAATCCGTGCCCGACCGTTGGGCGGCCGCGCCGGAGTCGCACGGGAGGGCGCTCGAGGAGCTCATCGACGCGCTCGTCGCCATCCACGCCGTCGATTGGCGGTCGTGCGGCCTGGGAGACATGGCGCACCCCGGCAACTACCTGTCGGGCCAGCGCACGCGCTGGCTCACCCAGCTCGACTCCTATGGAGGGCGCGACCTGCCCGCCGCCCACCGGATCTCCGACTGGCTGGAAGCGCACCGACCGGCCGATCAACCCAGCACGCTGTGCCACGGCGACTACAAGCTCGACAACGTGCTGTTCGCCCTCGACGCGCCCCCGCGGCTCCTCGCCGTCGTCGACTGGGAGATGGCAGCGATCGGCGATCCACTCGTTGATCTGGCATGGGCGCTCGTCTTCCTTCCCGGGCCCGAGGGCACCATCCCGCTCGGAATGTCGAAGGAGCCGACGTTCGACGTGGCCCACCTCCCCGATCGCGCCAGCCTCGTCGTGCGGTACGCCACCAGGTCGGGCCGGTCGACGGCCACGATCGGTTGGTACGACGTGTTCGCCCGCTGGAAGCTGGCCATCGTTCTCGAAGGCAGCTACGCGAAGTTCCTCCGAGGGCGCTCCGACAAGCCAATACACGAGTACTTCGGCGCGCAGGCCGATCTGCTGCTCGAAAGTGCAAGCACCCTCGTCGACCACGGAGAGGCGACATGACGCCCTGGACCTCGCTCGGCGAGAACGCGTGATGCGCGCCTGGCAGGTGCGGCGCGCCGGGGAGCCGATCGATGTCTTGCACGAGGTCGAGCTCGAACCTCCGCAACCGGGGCCGGGCCAGGTCCGCATCCGTGTGACAGCAGCAGGAATTGGATTACCCGACGTGTTCATGTGCCGCGGCACGTACCCGCTCACTCCTCCGTTGCCGTTCACGTCGGGCCAGGAAGCCACCGGCACGATCACCGCCGTCGGCGAAGGAGTCGACCTCCCGATCGGCTCGCGGATCATGTGCGTGACCGCGTTCATCGAAGGGAGCGGTTCGTTCGCCGAAGAGTGTCTCGTGTCGGCGGACTCCGCGTTCACCGCCCCCGAGGGCCTCACCGACGCACAGGCGGCCGGGTTCTGGATTCCGCACCTCACCGGGTGGATCGGACTCGTCCTTCGCGGCGGTCTCGTGGCCGGCGACTGGCTGGCCGTCCTCGGAGCGGCGGGTGGAAGCGGCATCGCCGCCGTCCAGCTCGGGCGCGCCCTCGGCGCCCGGGTCATAGCCGTCGTGAGCGACGAGGAGCGGGCGGCGTTCTGCCGGTCGTTGGGAGCGGAGGCGACGCTCGATCACCGCGAAGGCCCGGTCGCACCTGTTCTCCGAGAGTTGACCGGAGGACGAGGGGTCGACCTGGTCTACGACCCCGTCGGCGGTCCGCTCGCCGAGGACGCCGCCGGCGCGATGGCGCGCGACGGGCGGCTACTCGCGGTCGGGTTCGCGAGCGGCGCATGGCCGAACGTGGCGACGCACAACCTCGTCGTTACGAACACTTCCGTCGTCGGCGTCTTCGCCGGCGGCTACACACGCGCGGAGCTCGATCAAATTCACGCCGGTCTTGCCGAGCTCGTGGCTGACGGTCGGCTGCGCAACGCGGTGACGGCGGAGGTGCCCTTCGACGAGCTGCCCAACGCCCTGCAACAGATGGCCGACCGCAGCGTGGTCGGCAAGCTTGTGATGGTGGCGTGACCCTGTGACCAAGCAACCTGACTTCGATCTGGACGCCGACGAGATCATCACCGCCGCGGTGGAGATTCTCCAGGAGTCCGGCCTGGATGCTGTGAGCATGCGCAGCGTTTCGTCGCGCCTCGGCGTGTCGCCGATACCGCTCTACAGCCGTATCGGCAACAAGGATGCACTCCTCGACGCGATCGCCGACCGCCTGCTTGCTGACCTGGCCCCCCCGGGCAACGCGGAAGAGCCGTGGGACGAGTACGCGATGCGGTGGACCCGGGAGCTCCGTGCGCGCCTGCGCGGGGCACGGGACAGCCGACTCATCCTCTGGCCTGGTCGTGACGCATACGTCGAGGCGTCGCGACCGCTCATCGCGGCGATACGCGACGGCGGGTTCGCGGCCGATGCCGCCGTGCAGGCGTGCCGCCTCCTGACCTGGGCGACGGTCGGGTTCGCAGCGGTCGAGAGCGGTGTGCAGCTACAGGGACGGAGTCAGCGGGGGAGACGACCCGGCGGTGACCCACGTGGTGTCGACGCGTCCGAATCCGAAACGCTGTTCGATCTCCACATCCGCTATGTGATCGAAGGAATCGACCGCGATGCGGCGGCCGGCGGCGGAAGGTCCTCAGCGCGGAACCGCAGGCGGAGCCGTCGGTGACCGTTCCGAGCCTCGACGCGTCCGGCAAGGTCGTGGTCGTCACCGGGGGCAGCAAGGGTCTTGGGCGCGCCATGGCGCTCGGGTTCGCGGGAGCGGGCGCCGACGTGGCCGTGGCGAGCCGCAAGCGCAACGCATGCGAGGAGGTGGCCGACGAGGTCCGCGCGATGGGTCGGCGGGCGCTGGCGGTGGAGTGCCACGTCGGCCAGTGGGATCAGTGCGCGACCCTGGTTGACGTCACCGTTGCGGAGTTCGGCCGAGTCGACGTGCTGGTGAACAACGCCGGTATCGCGCCCGTCCCGCCGTCTCTCCTCGATGTGACCGCCGACCTGTTCGACAAAACGATCGCCGTGAACCTCAAGGGACCGTTACGGCTCACCGCGCTGGCTTCCGAGCACATGTCTCCGGGCGGTGCCGTCATCAACATCAGCTCGAAGGCGTCCTTGTACCCCACGTCGTTCACGGTGGTGTACGCGGCAGCAAAGGCAGGGTTGAACGTGCTCACCAAGGCGGCTGCCAAGGAGCTGGGACCGCGCGGCATCCGGGTCAACGCGATCGTCTGCGGCACGTTCCACACCGACAGCCTTCATGCATCGTTGCCGTCCGAGGAGATGCAGGCCGAGATGGCCGCGAGTGTCGCCCTCGGTCGGATCGCCTCGCCCGACGAGATCGTGGGGACGGCCCTCTATCTCGCGAGCGACGCGTCGTCTTACCTGAACGGAGAGCTCGTCGTGCTCGACGGCGGCTGATCAGGTGCGCACGTCGACGACGACCCGCCCCATCGTGCGCCGCGCCGCGAGATCGGTGAGCGCGTCGGGAACCTGGTCGAAGGTGACGCATCGGGTGACGGTCGATCGGTAGCGTCCGTCGGCGACGAGGCCGACGAGGGCGGCGTGGGTCTCTTCGGTGAGGCGCCGCATCTCGTGTCGGGGATAGCTGCCGAGCGTGGCGCCGACGAGGGTGTGGTTGTACAGGTAGAAGTCGGGATCGTGGGCTTGGAGCCCGCCGGCGTGGCCGCACAACACGTGGCGGCCGTCGGGCCGGAGCACGGCGCGGATGCGGCTCGCCACCTCTCCCTGCACGGGGTCGAGGACCACGTCGACGCCCTGGGAATCGGTCAGCGCCCGCACGCCTTCCACCACATCGACCGCCTGATGGTCGACAACCTCGGCACCCAGCGATTGGCAGAAGGCCACCTTCTCTGCCCCGCCGACCACGGCGATGACGCGAGCTCCGTGAGCGACGGCGAGTTGCACCATGGCGGACCCGACGCCGCCGCCGGCGCCCAACACGACGACGGTCTCGCCGGCCGTGATTCCCCCTCGCCGGATCGCCGCGTGGTACGCGGTGTGACCGGGAATGAGGAACCCGGCTGCATCCACATCACTCATGCCGTCAGGAACTTCGAAGACGGTCGACACCCCGACCGACACCGGGGCGAGGCTGCCCCACGGCTGGATGCTCACGGCGGCGACGGGCTTCCCAAGCATGTCGCGCCGACCGGGCGCGGCGTCGACGACCGTCCCCACGCCCTCCTGTCCGACGATGTAGGGGCGCCCGACCGGGACCGGGTAGGTGCCGCGCGCGATCGTGACATCGGGCAGCGCCAACGCGGCGTGCGACATGGCAAG
>DASQTR010000287.1:0-2576 GCA_035641795.1 Ilumatobacter sp. | reverse complement strand
ACCGCCTCTGACCGGCCGGCGACCGGGGCACGCCGATCGTCCCTGAGAGATCTCCCGGTTGCCCGGGACATCCGCACCTTTCGACACGTTCCCGTCGCTAACCGATCGCGAACGCGAGGTACTGGACCTGGTCGCCGAAGGACTCGACAACCGGCGCATCGCGCAGCGCCTGGCGCTGAGCGAGAAGACCGTGCGCAACTACCAAGCTCGGTGTCGCCGACCGCGCGGCGGCGATCGCCAAGTCGCGTGACGCCGGCCTCGGTTCACGCCATATCTGACGTGATGTCTGACACCGGCACGGTGTCGGCCATCCGTGCTCGACCGAGCGCCCGGTTGGCGGTGGCGAACGCCGCCAGGGTGGCGACCGCGAGCAAGAATGCCGCCACCGGCAGTGCTTTCGCGCCTCGCGCGTCGAAGAATCGGCCGATCACGAGCGGAAACACCAGTCCGCCCGCTCCAGCTCCGCCCACGAACCACGCCGTCGCCGAACCTGAGATGTGGATTCGCCGCTCGGCGAGGTTCATCATCCCGGGGAACTGCGGTGCGGTGGCGACGCCCATCATCGCCGTGGCGGTCCACACCGCCGGGGTCGCGCCCCCGCCCGCGATCATCACCGCCGCCGCCGCTACCACCGAAGCGAAGCAGGCGACGTACAGGATCACATCGGGGCCCACCCGGTCGGCGATCGCGCTCGCCAGCAGACGACCGGCTGTGAACCCCAACCAGAAAACGGTGGTGAGCCACGTCGCCGCCAGCTCGGACAGTCCAACCTCTTCGCCGTACGTCTTGATCCACCCCGCGAACCCCACCTCGAGCCCGACATACAGGAAGAAGAAGAGGAACAGCAGTAAGAGGATCGACAGCGTCGTGTCGGTGTGCTCCTCGCGGGCCTGCGGCGGCCGCGACGGCGCCGGCACCCTGAGCGCCCACACCGTAAGCAGCGCGCACACGACAGCTGCCGTCCACATCGCGAGATCGAGCCCGACGTACACCATCAGGGGCGCCACCAGCGCGCCGATGCCGATACACATGTGCAGCAGGTTCATGGGCCGGCCCGATCCGGCTCCCAGCTCCCACATGAGCAAGGTGTTGCCGCCCAGGTCGCAGACCGAGGCGCCGAGGCCGATGATGACGAACGTCACGAACAGGCCCGTCAGGTCGTCGAAGAAGGGCACCGTCGCGAGCCCGACGCCGAGCAGGACGAGCGAGCCGGCAAACACACGGTGACCGTTGAAGCGGTCGATGAGACGGCCACCCGCGAACGATCCGACGATGTACCCCGCGGCCTGGCCGGCGAACAGAATTCCGATGTCGCCGATGCCTGCACCTGAGCGCTCCCGGAGCTCCGTCAATGCAGGCCCGAGCACGCTCAGCGCCATCCCCAGCACGAGGAACGTCGCCAGGTACAGCCGCACCGAGCGGGGCCACGCGGCAGCGTCGGTCATCTCACCGGTTGGCGACGCACGCGCAAGCCGGGCCGCATCCGCCAGCGGCGACCTCGCCACCGCTCGCAGCGCCGGAGCTGGCGAACACCGAGAGCAGTCGAACAGTGTCGACATGGCCTTGCGGGCACGCGGCCGTGGCGTCGGACTCGCTCATCGGCCTGCGCATCTCGAACAGCTCGTCACACGCGCGGCAGCGGTACTCGTAGACGGCCACCCGCAGCAGGCTAGCGAACAGCTCTGTTCACGACGAGGGCGCTCTCACGGTGGCGGTTTGCGACATAACCGGCTTTCGCTAGCCGGTCAGATTCTCTCTTGCCTTCATGTAGATATGTTTATATAGTCACTGGATGGCTCTCAGCTCAGACGTGGTGCTGGCCGTGTTGCGGGCGGTCGGTGAGGAAACCCGATTGCGGATCGTCGCGCTACTGCAGCACGGCGAGCTCACGGTCACGGACCTCACCGACATCCTGGGACAGTCGCAGCCGCGCATCTCCCGCCATCTCAAGCTGCTCGCCGAGGCGGGCGTAGTCGACAAACACCGGGAAGGCACGTGGGCGTTCTTCGAACTGGTCGGCGAGGGGCCGATCGCCGATCTCGTCGCAGATCTGCTGATCCGCCTCGGCGACCATGATCCCGTCACGGCGATCGATCTCGACCGACTCGAGGTCGTCCGCAGTCGCCGCGCCGCAGCGGCTCAGGAGTACTTCGCCGGGGTCGCCGACCATTGGGACCACGAGCGGTCGCTGCACGCACCTGACGCGATCGTCGAAGCGGCGATCCGCGACGTCGCCGCCGAGCGGCCCTTCCAATCGGTGCTCGACCTCGGCACCGGTACCGGGCGCATGCTGCAACTACTGGCTGAGGAAGGCGTCGACCGTGCGGTCGGCATCGACAACAGCCATTCGATGCTCGCCGTCGCCCGCGCCAACTTGGAACGCGCCGAAGTACGCCGCGTCGACCTGCGCCAGGGCGATGTCTACAGCCCGCCGTTCGAACACGGCACGTTCGATCTCGTCGTCATTCACCAGGTGCTGCACTTCCTCGACGATCCGGCGCGGGCGGTGCGCGAGGCGGCACGCCTGGTCTCGCCCGGTGGGCGGTTGCTGATCGTGGACTTCGCGCCTCACTCAC
>DASQTR010000286.1:0-13794 GCA_035641795.1 Ilumatobacter sp. | reverse complement strand
GCGAGGTGCACGACACGGCGGCGGACATCGGGTTCCAACGACGCCATCAGCTGGCGTTCCTCGACGATCGATCGCCCGTAGTACGGCTCGGGACCGGCAACGACGAGATGCCCCCCGTAGCCATGACGCCGGCACAGCTCTGCGAAGACGGCGATCGCGTGCTGACGGTTCTTGTGCCAGAACGTTGCTGCGATGCAGGTGATGAACGGCCCGTCGACCGGCGCCACCTCCGGCGGCTGCCGCGCATCACCGCTCTCGAGAACGTCCGTACCGCAGGAGACGTGGAAGCACCGTGTCGGGTCCAGGTCGGGACACTCCGCGAGCGCCCAATCCATGCCGAACTGGCTGATGAACGTCACGGCATCTGCGAGGCGCATGGTGTGGCGCTGGAGATTTCGCACCGCGTGGAACAACGCCGGAGACGGGTGATACGAGGGGTTGGCGAAGCCGATCATGTCGAGCTGACCGACGATGAGCCGTTGCGCGGCTTCGGCGAGCCACGCGAGCTCGGAGGGGTCGAGCAACTGATACGGCCGATACGCGACGTCGAAACCCGTTACGTTCGCCGCCCGGTCGATCACTTCCACGCCGTCACCCACCACGCTGCGGACGTGTCCGATGAAGCCCTCACCGACGGCGAGTGCCACTGTCGACTCGGGTCGTGTTCGCGTCAGGGCGCCCGCCACGCCGGCGACAACCGCCTGAGACCCGTTGTGAGGCGCATCGGTGAGGCACGCGCCGTCGACGACGATCCGCACCGGCCGTAGCCGGGTCGTTGCCCAAAGCACGTGCGTGCCGAGCCCCTCGTTGGCGGCGCCGGTCTGTTGTTCGACCATCTGCGAACCCCAGGCGCCTTGGCGGCCGCCGAACCGAAGGTCGCCCGGCCGCCACGCGAGCGCGACGCCCGGCGCTGCGACGTGGCGCCAGCCGGCGTGCGCCAGTCGCTGATTGACGTACACGAAGGCGGACAGCTGATCCAGTGGGTGGCCGGGGGCATGCAGCGGCACGCTGGCGAGTGCGTCGGCGCTGAACAGGCACACCGCTGGACAGCCGAGGGCGAGCGTCGGCGGGGGCGGCAATCGACGGTCGCCCGCCAGTACGGACACGGCGTCGGATCCTGCGACGGCCACCGGCAGGGGCGACACGGATCCTGCCATGGGAGCGTCGGCTGCGGAAACCATCGCGGAGAGCGCCTCGGCGGGAACGTCCACGCCCGCAGCGTGGACGAGGACGTAGCTCGTTGTCCTCGACTTGCGCAACTCGTGGAGGAACTGCTGACCATCGAGGTCGGGAGTGCACTCGATCGAGTCGACGGCGCCATCCATCACATCATCTCGGCAAAGCGATCGGCGCGCTTGACGAAGAACGCCGTGCCCACGTAGAAGCTGACCAATGACCAACCGATGAGCCACAGCATCGTCGGGAGACCGGGCAATCGCACGTCGTAGAAAACGTTGCGGAACGCCATCGAGAACCTTGCCATGGGGTTGGCCAGAGCCACCTGGCGCCACGTGATCGACGTTCCCAGCACTGCCTTCTCCGGAACGAACGTATAGGGATAGATGACCGGCGTCAGATAGAAGTACGCGAGCATCAGCACTCCGGTGATGTACTCGACATCGCGGAACCTGACGTTGCACGCGGCCAGCCAGAACGCGATGCCGGCCGTGAACATCGCAAGCAGCACGACCAGCACCACCGCCACTGGAAGCAGATGCAGCAGAAAGGTCTGCGTGAACACCGTGATCGCGACGGTCAGGATGCCGAGCTCGATCAACAGTGAGACGCCCAGGGCGAGCACCGAGGAGAGCGGCAACAAGAGCCGCGGGAACCAGACGCGGGTCATCAATCCACCGGCGTTCACGATCGTCCCCATTGACGTCGTCACCGATTGCGCGAAGAAGTTCCAAGGCAGCATCGCCGCGAGCAGGAAGATGGCATAGACGTCGATGCCGCTCGGATCACCGGGTTCCGGCGAGATCCCGAAGTAGACGCCGAGCATGATGGCGTAGACGGCCGTCATCAATGCCGGCTGCAACAACGACCAACCCCACCCGAGCACGCTGCGCCTGTAACGGCTTCTCAGCTCACGTTGCGTGAGGTTCTTGAGCAGATCGCGATACCGCATGGCTTCGAGAAGCGACGCCACGGCGCCCTTACGCGCCACGGACACTCCCGCACCACGACCCGTCGAGACGGAAGTACCCGAGGGCGTCGAGCT
Source organism: Ilumatobacter sp. (assembly GCA_035641795.1). Lineage (GTDB taxonomy): Bacteria > Actinomycetota > Acidimicrobiia > Acidimicrobiales > Ilumatobacteraceae > Ilumatobacter. Next base: position 11,573 of record DASQTR010000286.1, on the reverse strand, counting down.
CAGAGCCGTGCGGAACTACGTCGAGCGCCGACAGCCAGCGTCCACCGTCGTACACGTGACCGGTGTGGCGGTCCTCCACGGACGCCGAGACGTGATAGGCGCCGGGCACCAGTGCCAGGGTGCTGATCCTGTAGTCCACATGACCCGCCCCGGGCCCGAGCCGCGCCACGCCCTCGTCGTGCAAGCGGTCACCGGCCACGACGACGCCGTCCGCCGAATGGATGCGGAACAGGAACTGGAGATCGTGCATGCCACGCTCCGACGACCAGGTGAGGCGCACCGTGAGCGGGTCGCCAGACGTCACCGTCGTGGTGGATTGCCCGTCGACGAGCAGATCGAGGTCGAGCTCCACCTCGCCGGTGCCCATCCGCTCACGACCGCGAGCATCGACGCGGGTGTCGCCCATCACACTGCGCAGATAGGCGCTGATGACGTCTTCCGTCGCGCCGTCGGCGGCCACGACACCTTTGTCCAACCAAACCGCGCGATCGCAGATCTGCTGTACGTGACTCAGGCCGTGGCTGACGAAGATCGCCGTCCGCCCGCCCGAGCGCAGTTCGTCCATGCGTTCGAGGCATCGACGCTGGAACTGCTCGTCGCCGACGGCCAGCACCTCGTCGACGATGAGGATGTCGGGTTCGATCGACACCGCGACCGCGAATCCCAGCCGCGCCTGCATTCCCGATGAGTAGGTCTTGACGGCCTTGTCGATCGACTGCTCGAGACCCGAGAACTCCACGATGCTGTCGAAGCGTCGGACGAGATCGGCGTGCGACATCCCGAGGATCGTCCCGTTGAGGAAGATGTTCTCGCGCCCGCTGAGCTCCGGGTGAAAGCCCGCACCCAACTCGAGCAGCGCCGAGACCCTCCCCTCAGTACGCACGGCACCCTTGTCCGGCACGAGGATGCGCGAGAGCACCTTCAACATCGTGCTCTTGCCGGCACCATTGGCGCCGATAAGGCCCAGCGTCGTCCCTGCGCCTACGTGGAACGAGACATCGCGCAACGCCCAGAACTCGTCGTAGACGTCAGTGCCCCGCCGCAAGATCGCCTGCTTCAGCGTGGAGCTGCGTTGGTGGTAGATCCGAAACGTCTTCCAAAGGCCGTCTACCACGACGTCTCCGATGGGCATTCGCACGACTCTATCGGCGCGGTCCGAGGGCACCCCGGCGACGCGCGGTCATCCGATACCGCTCAGATGACGCATGAGCTGGGACGCCGCGGCGGACCACGTGTGCACGGGAACCGGCTCAGCCGCCTGCTTCGGGCTGCGGCAGAGGTACTCCGCCCATGGCCCGGGGTCGTCCACCGGCAGCAGCAGGCCGGCTGCGTAGCCCGCCAGCGCTTCACGCACGGCGGGAGAGTCACCGGCGGCGACGGGGCAGCCACGAACGGCCGCCTCGCGCACCGGCAGCCCCCAGCCCTCGTATTGCGAGGGGAAGAGCAACGCCCGCGCGCGGCGATACAGGTCGTCGAGCGTCTCCTCGTCGACCGGACCGAGCAAAACGATCGCGCGGCTCGCGCCGGTGGACTGCAGATCGAGCTCGGCGACAAGATCGTCGACGCCCCAGCCCAACGCTCCGGCGACGACGACACGCGGCACCTCGCGGCCCTCGGACTCGATGATCCGTAAAGCGTCGTAGATCAGCTCCAGGTTCTTGCGCCGTTCCACCGTCCCGACCCAGAGGTAGAAGTCCTCCCTCGCGACGGCCTCTTGGTAGTCGGGCCGCGCTTCACCGAGGCGCAAGACCGCAGTATCCGAGAGGGGCCAGTCGCGTTGCGCGGCGAGCCTGACGAGATCCTGGCGCGACTGCTCGGAGATGCAGAGGACGAGGTCGCTCACCGCTGTCAGCCGGGCGTAGTAGGCGGCGAACAGCGCGGGCTCGTTGTGGAATGCAAGGTGGCTGTGGGTCAGTGGGATCATGTCGTAGACCATCGTGACGACGCGGCAGCCGGTCCGGTGCTTGAGGTCGATCAGCCGTTCCAGCAGGTCCCCCGACCAGTCGGCGCCGACGGATACGACGATGTCGGTCGCACCCACCCGGTCTGCCAGGGCCGGCCGACGCGCCGCGGTCAACGTGCGGTTGAGCGATCGGGAGGCCGACCGGCGCGCAACCACCTGCCACCGGTGCAGGCTGGCGATCGCGGCGACGACCGGATCGGCGTACCGACCACGGAAGGGCGCCATGGCGGCGCGCGCCCTACTGCGCCATGTCGGCAGCGACCTCGTAACCAGCGGTTTGGCGATCGCCGTCGCGGAGGCGTAGAAGGCGGCGTGGAGATCCGTTCGCGGGTCGATCTCGGTCAGGCCGCGACGATCGCGCAACGCAAAGCACCGGACGTCCGTTTCGGTGTCGAGCAGAGCGGTGCCCAGGTTCCACTCGACCGCGGCGATCCCATTGCGTCCCGCGTTGCGCAATGTCGTCGTGAAGTCGTACCAAACAGTCACGTCGCGACCGCGTCCAGGAGTGAATCGGCAGCACCCTGCCAGGTGGGTAGTTGGATCGGCGGTAGCGCGGGTGGCCGTTCGAAGTAGTCGGCCATGGCATCGACCCAATGCGACGTCCGCAACGGGTGCAACGTGGGACACACGCCAAGCCCGGCCTCGCCGAGCGACGAGCCGGTGGCGACGATGCACGGCGTGCCGTGCGCCAGCGCCTCCGTGACGCCGAGCCCCCATCCTTCGTACAGCGACGGGTAGACGGCGAAGCGGGCACGTCGGTAGATCGCCGCCAGGTGCTGGTCGTCGCAGTTGGAGACGTGTGCGATGCGACCCGCCACCAGACTGTCGTGGCGAAGGCTGTCGAGCAGGTCGGCGACGCCCGATCCGATCTTGCCCACGAAGGCGATGTTGCCCGCCACGCCACGCCGCGCCATCTCCTTCGCCACGCGGTACAGGAGCTGATGATTCTTCCTGCGGTCGATCGTGGCGCAATAGACGGCGTACGGCTCGCCGTCGAACAACGACTCGGCGAAGCGTTGGTGCTCGGGACGCGTGTTGATCGCGGCGTCGGCGCCGAGCCGCAGCACCCGCACTCGCTCCGCGCCGTACCGCGGAAAATGGCGCACAAAGTCGGATCGCGTGTGCTCCGAGATGCACAGGACGGACGATGCGACACGGGTGACGCGGTGCAGGTGCTGTTGGAAGTGGTAAGGGTCGGGCGGAAACAGCCACTCGGGATGGTCGATCGGAATGAGGTCGTAGCAGAACCCGAAGTACCGCGCCTGCCTCGCGAAAACCCAACGCTCGGCTTCGTCCAGCAGCCCGTGAACCCAGTCGAGCCCGACCGAGACGAGCGCGTCCCCGCCTTGGACGCGCGGTCTGATCAGTTCGTACGGCAAGCCGCCGCCGCGCCGTGCCCGGTTGCTCGCTGCAAGCCGTCGTGTCGCGGACACACGCGGCCCAGATGCGGCACGGTCCACGCCGAACCGTTCGACGATGGGAGTCACGTCGCCGTCTGGCCCGTTCATGGCCTTGACGACGTCGGCGTCATCGACGCACCAGAGGCGTTGGTCCCTCAGCACGACGAAGGCGACCCCGGGTCGTCCCGCGAGCGCTGCCGCGAGCATGCGCTCCGTCCTGGTGATGCCGTGGTGAGAAGCCGGGCCGAGCGCGTCCGTGACGTTGAAGAAGACCGTCATCCGTTGCTCAACCGGGACGCGCCCTTCGGACGTCGGCGCTCGCGGTCCGCAACCGGGCGGGGAAACCAACGGGCGCCAGTTCGGCGACCGCTGCGGCCAGTTCGCGACGCGTGTTGTCCTCGGAGTACATCGCGATCACCTCGGCGGCGCCATCGGGAATCCGGTTCGCGCCGGTGAGCACCTGTCGACCCAGCCTCACGATCGCTTCCGCCAGAGCGTCTGGATCACCCGCTGGAACGACCGGGTCAGGTGACTGGACGATGTATGGCAGGTTGCCCGCCTCTGTGCCCACGACGTTGCAGCCCGCCCGGTAGGCCTCGATGACCGGGACGCAGAGCCCTTCGTGCAACGACGGGCTGACGAGCACGTCGGCCCGTTCGTACTCGAGCGCCAATGCGCGGTCGTCGAGATCCTGCTTGATGACGACATGCCGATCGAGCCCATCCATCCGGATCGCGTCGGTGAGTTCGGCTATGTACTCGCGATTCGAGAGCTCGGCGCTGCCGGCAAGCACGAGCGACACCTTGCCGTCGAGCGCTCGCATCACCGAGCGCATCGCTGTGACGAGAACGCCGACTCCCTTGGCGGGGACGAGGCGCCCGACGGTCAACAGTCGTACGCAATCGCGCGACCGAATCTTGCGGATGGGATGTCGGCCCCGCCCGACCGGGAACGGCACGAGTCGTGTCTGCTCCTCCGGATAACCCCAGTCGGCGAGTGTGGCGCGGTTGTACGCGCTAACTGCCCACATCTTGGTCTGCGTGAGCAGTGGCAGTTGTATCTGCCGGGTGCTGTCCTCGATCACCACGCGATCCGCTTCCGGGAGCAGGTGCGCCGGCGTGATGTTGTGGAAGTGCACGGCAGTGGGCCGCTCGGCGGCGATCACCGGTAAGGCGTCGAACAGCTGGTAGTGGATGCCCCAATGGAAGATCACCAGGTCCGACTGCTCGATCTCCGGATGGAGCGCCAACGACCATGGATCACCGACCGTGACGATTCTCGCCGCGCACACACGATCGTGCCACTGGGTGATCAACAAGACGTCGCCAACACCTTCGAGCTGACCGAGCATGTGAGCCTGGTCGCTGGCGGCGGCCGAGATCGCGTCTCGTTCGACGCAAATGCCCGCAACGACGGCGATCTTCACGGCATCAGGCGGGTCGACGAGCCGTCAACTCGAACTCCAGACATGCACCGTTCTGACGGCCGCGCTCGATGAGCTCGGGATCCACGAATCCGGCCCGGAGGAGCAATGCAGAGAGACTTTCAGGAGTGAAAGCCGTGTGGTGGAAGTCGCCCTCGTACTCCTGTCCTCCGTAGACCACCTCGCGAAGGTTCTCGAACGAGATCGTGCCGGCGCGGTACTGCTCGATCATCGCATCGACGTCGGGGACGACGCTGCGAAACACCCCGTTCGGCGCCAGCAAGGTGTACCAGTACGGAAGCAGCTGGCGCTCGAGCGCAGCTTGTGGGAAATGCTCGAGCACATGAGCGCTGAAGATCTCCCGCACCGTTTGGGGCTCGAACGGCATGGCATCGAGCGGGGCGACGACGTCGACGCCGGGAAGCTTGCGCATGTCGACGTTCACGAATCCGTCCAGCGGCAGGTGTCCGCAACCGAGGTTGAGGCGCAGGTTCGCGGCGGACTCGACGGCCGCCGCGTTCACGACCTCGACCTCGACTTCGTCGGCCTTCCGCCCTCGGCCGTATCGCAGCTCATGAAGCATCTCCGCGCGCACGGTTTCGACACGTTGGAGCAACCACCCCACGGTCTCGCTCAGCGGACCCAGAGCGTCGGCACGCGCCATCAACGGCCACAACTCGTCGGAGACATGGCCGTTGAGCCGAACGACGTGGCCGTCGAGACGCTTGATCTCCTCAGCAAGATTGGCAACCGTTTCGTCGAGTCGCACGACCTCGGCGTCGACCCGAGCGATCTCCCCGTCGACTGCCTGGACGTGACGGTCGAAGTCGCGTCGCAGGAGTCGTGCGGTGCCGTTCGTGGAGGCGATCGCGTTGAGAACTGCTGGCATGTGTCGGTCGAAGCGGACGCTGCTCTCGGTGAGCTCGCGCCGCAGCGCCTCGAACTCAGGGTTCAGTCCCGGCGCACCGAAGCGTCCGGCACCGCGGCGAACGTTGCGGACTCCGTTACTCCGGGCAGCGCGGAAGAAGACATCTCTGATCCTGCTCATGCAAACCGCCGGAATGATAGCGGCGGACTCACCATCCAAAGGGCGGACCAGGCCACGTGTCGCCGATCTACCGCTCGGCGTAACCTTCGCCGCCGCACCGCGCTAAACCCGCGACGCCACGATCATATGACCGTACGCCGCCAGGGACGGCTCCCAGTGAACCGACACCTGCAAACCTCGCTGCCGAAGCTCGTCGTCGAAGAATTTCCTGTCGAACCCCAGCTCGAGCCAACCTGCATATCGAGTCATGAACGTCGCCGAGCCGTCGGTCCGGACGCCCCACGGGCAGTAATACCCGTCATAGACCGGCTCACCCAGGAAGATCGCCGAACCGTCGGCGGTGAGCATCGACGCAACACGATCGAGCAGCTCGAGAGGACGATCGCAATGATGGAACGCCTCGAAGAAGATGACGAAGTCGAAGAGCCCAGCCGGCTCGAACTCCAGAAATGCTGTCTGGATGACATCGAGTTCGACGTTCCAGGCGCGAGCCCGCGCCCTCAAGAGATGCACCGACGAGGGATTGAGATCCACCGCCGTCGTCTCGCAACCGAGCATGGCCAAGTTGATCGCGAGGTGGCCCCATCCACTTCCGAGCTCGACGACTCGCTGACCAGCTCGGGGCCGGATCGTTCGCAGCAGCCAGGCAACGGCGCCCATGTAGTTGCCGACCTCTGTCCCATCACCGGTGCTGAACGGGTACGGGCGAGCTAGGAATGTCTCGGTCGATGCGTCGAATACTTCGTCCACCTGGGGTTCGTAGTGGGCCCGACCACTGATCGCCTGCCACGAGCTCAGGACCCAGGCGCGGTACTCCGCGGAATGCGGGTCGAGGTCGCGCCATGGCTCGTCCTCGAACGCAACGGAGAACTGAGTTGACGACTCGAAGGCCAGTGCTCCAGCGTCATACGCCTCCGCAAATTCCTCGACTGTCATCCCGTGCCTCATTCCGAGCACGTCCGACGGAGCCAGATCGATCGGAAACTCAACGGTGACTGGTCGACGTACGCAATCGGCGACAAGTGCGAAGGAGAGGGCCTCGTGATCCGTCCGGAGTCGAAAGGCGAGCGCCGGCTCGCTGCCTGTCAGGTCGCAACTGAACAGCTCGTGGTGCCCTGGCTGTTCGAGGATCAGCCTGGGGCGGTCGAGGTCACTCCAGCTCCCCCGAGACAAGCGGAGCTTTGCTCGCCACGAACCGGCACGAACCATGAAAGGGAGCGTCACTGCCAGTCGCCCGGCCCCTCCAGCCTCGAGCTCGAGCGACTTGCCTGGGCCGACGAAGAAACCACGCGACACGCGCGTCAACCAGTGACTGTCGAACAGTTGACCGACGAACTGCGCCATCTCCTCGCGCTTGGGTTCGCGGTCTGCTCGTCGGGAGTTGATCCACCAACCGAAGCAGCGATCGGGCTCAGTGCGCCCGGATAGAGCTCTTCGCACAAAGACAGCCGAATCGTCCAGCCCGCCCTCCGGTTGTTGGACCTCACCGTCGACGACGGAGTTCCAGAGTCCGTGCACGTCGAAGACGTCGAAGCCTGCGAGCTCCAACAATGTCAACACCTCATCGGGCGACAGCTCGATGGTGTGGGCCCCGTTGCTCCATGCGACTTGCTCCGTCACAAGACGATTGGCGCCGTCTACCGTCAGCACGCCCCCGGGACGAACCACCCGGTGCGCCTCGAGAAGGAAGCTCTCCAACTCGTCCGCCCACAAACGTTCGATCGTTTGCCCCCCGAGCAGCAGATCGATCGATCCGTCCTCCACGTCGCCCATTTCGTGAGGACGGTTGGCCACCCACCGCGCGTACCCCGGCAGCTCATCGAGCTTGGACTGCAACTCGCCGAGAGCGACATGGATGTCGACGTCGCCGTATGCGCCGCGGACCCAGTCGAAGTACCAGGGGCCTTGCACGCCGACGCTGAGCACTCGACGGCCGCACTTGGGCAGGTCATTCATTTCCAGCGTTCGCAGCTCGTGCATCGACGCGTGGAACCGGTCGCGCGCGACCGGCGATCGGTCTGGCGATTCGTCGGGTGACCCCAAGCTTGACAGCACTTGCGCTTCGGCCGACCGCACCACCGTCTCGATCCGGTCGACGTACGGACGAGCCAGACGATCGGTGATCCGACGCGCGCCATGCTTCAGTGCCCGCTTCATGCTCATAGGGCAGCGGTCGTCACAGTTGTGGCCCCTTCGTAGCGCACACGGCCATGCGTGACCGTCAGATCGATCGGGACCTCTACTCCATCCAGCCGCAGTCGATGGACGCGTTCGCCGATCAGACAGATCGCCGGCGCTCTGGATCCCACTGTTACGAGCGAGGGCTCGAGGGCACGGAGGACGATCGTAGTGAGCGTGCCGAGCGCGGAGCTCAGCGACGCGCGCTCACCGGTCTCGAGCATCGTGCCCGGTGGGATGCTGGCTACGTCGGAGCCTGCCTTGCTCACCGATCCCAGCACGCCTTCGAAACGCGACGCAAAAGGGTCGACCGAGAAGTGCTCGAGGTAGCGAGACCGGGCCGATGCACCCAACCGACTCGCCAGCTCGGCATCGTCCAGAAGCTCGCGGATCGCAGCTTCGGTCTCGTCGGTGCTACCCGGTTCGACGAGCAGCCCGTCGACGCGGTCACGGACCACCTCCGGAATTCCGCCCGCGCGCGTGCTTACGAGCGGGCGGCCGTGCATCATCGCTTCGGTCATCGCCAGGCCGAAAGACTCGTAGCGCGACGGCAGCACGACGATGTCCGCTTCGGCGTAGTGCGAGTGGAGCTGCTCGTCGTCGACTGGTCCGATGATCCGGACGCGCTTGGACCATTCGGCCTTACCGTGCGACCGGAGCCATGACGCGCCGAACAATGGTGCGCCAGGGGTCAGCGGCCGATCGTCGCCGATGAGGTGGAGTTCGACGTCGTCGTAATGCGGCAGGACCCGTTCCATCGCATGAAGGACGGTGTCGATTCCCTTGCGGCTCTCGAAGCGACCGACGAACAGCACATTACGGCTGCCGCCTGCGGCCGCCGCCCGCTCGCGGGAGCGATCGACGAGCCCGAGGTTGGCGACGCGCCATCGGGGCCCATCACAGCTCTCGCCGTAGAGGTTGCGTACGGTACCCAACACCGCCTGCGTGTTGGCCTGGAACAGGTCGGCAGTCCGCATGACCTCGGACTCGAGCACCATGAGCTGCTTGGGGCCCGCTGCGTTCGCGTCGGTGCCAAAGAAGCCGGCCATCTCGGCCGCCACGGCCACCGGCGTAGCGATGTGCACCGCCACGGGAAGCGCGGTCTGCCTCAGTACGCCGATCACCTCGACATCCCATGCCGGTCCGAAAACCAGATCGTGGTTGGACCACGTCTCGATCCTCCGCACCTCGTCCACGACGGCGGTGGTGAACGCGTTCGTCTCGGGCGGGGAATCGGGGGCGATCCCACCGCCGCAAGGGTTCGGGGTGGCGATTCGGTGCACCCAGACCCCGTCCTCGAAGTCGACTGCCGGATGCTGCACTGCGCGCGTGATCACACGGACGTCATGGCCGTGCGATGCAAGCGCAGGGGCGAGGTCGCTCATGAGCCGGGCGATGCCGCCCGTCATGTTGGGCGTGTACCCGCTCGAGACGATCGTGATCTTGCGACCGGAGGCCGTTGGCAACGTGGCAAACGGAAGGTACGGCGGTGGCTCGCCGGTGAGCGGTGGGAGCACGCGATCGACGCTCTCGCGACCGAGTCGCAGTCCTTCTGCGAATGCTTCCATGCACGTGGCTGCGGTTTGTTGAACGGACTCAGGAGGAATGCGGCCCGCTTTGGCATGAAAGTCGGTGTCGGCGATCCGGCTGGCGATGAAGTTCCGGACGTTGTCGAGGATCTCGCTTTCCGGAAACGACCCGTAGGCATGCCGGTAGCAGAAATACGTGTGATTCTTGACAACCGCGAAATAGTCGCGTGTGATTCGTTGGTGGTCGCGAACGGCGGAGGGTAGGTATTTGTGATGCACGGCGGCGTGAGGGAGCTGCCGCAACATCCATCCACTGTCGACCAGCCGGCAACACACGTCGGTTTCGTCCAGATAGAAGTCATACGTCTCGTCGAATCCGCCGATCGCGCGTAAGCAGTCGCGTCTGAAGAGAGCGTTGGTTCCCTGCAGATACGGAAACACGAACGAGCCCGGAAAGCACTGATCGTCGTATGGCACGTCGCGACGCGTCTGCACCCAACCGAACCGGTCGACGGCGCTGTAGGGCCACTGCAAGGCCAGCCCGGTGTGGTCGAACACGATCCCGCCGGTGCCGGCGACGTCTGGGTCGTTGAAGCTCGGAAGTGCCTGCACCAGCCAGTCAGCATCGGGTAGCGCGTCGTCGTCGATGAAAGCGACGACGTCGCCCGCCGAGGCGAGGATGCCGAGATTTCTCGAGATCGACAGGTTGCGATGCTGGTTCTGGCTGAACTTGACACGGTTGCGCCACGGCGCCAGCACGGCCAACGTGTCGTCCGTCGACGGGCCGTTGACCACGATCACCTCGAAGTCGTCGAACGTCTGATGCATGAGACATTCGAGCGTGGCGCCGAGGCTGGCGGCGCGGTTGTACGTGCAAATCACGACCGATACACGCACTAGCCGGCGACCTCCCTGTGAACGGACATGCCGTCAGCCACCTGCTTCCTCGGTATCAGAGACCCAATCACGCGCATACATACCAAGCGGGAACTCGCGACTTCGGCGCACGGCTCGTGAATGTAGGGCTGTCTCACCCCTTCGACCACGCCCGGTGCTTGCGGCCTCGATCGGATGCCGACACTTTGTCACATCGCGCCGTTGGGACCAGATAGCGGGCCGCGCTCTCGGGGGTCGGCGAGCATTCGCTTGCATACACTCGGTTGACTTGGACGCGCCATTGCCCCGAACCGAGATCGTGACGGAGGGATGCCAGACCCCGGATGAACCAAGTGTTCGGGCGGCCGACGTTGCGACGCCGACGGTGGATGCGCAGCAAGGTGGTCATCGGAGCGGTTGGGAGTGGGCAGCGCTGCTCCTGATGCCGGTTGCCATCCTTCTTGTTCTGCGTGTATCGCCCTACTTCCCGCTCAATAACGGGGACCCGTTCATCTACGTCGGATATGCAAACGACTTCCGCCGTCATGTCGCGCGTTTCGGATATACGTACCATGCGGTGCGCTTCGGACTGATATTTCCCCTTCGAGCGTCCCTTTGGCTGGGGCCGGTATGGGGCTATTTTTTCCTTCGGTATTTGCTGTACCTGCTCGCGATCATCCCACTTTATCTTGTCCTGCGACCCCAGGGAACACGAATTGCGATGTTCGGAGTGGCGCTGTTCGTCGCCAATCCGGTGTCGGCCGAGTCCATTCTGACGACATATACCGACACGATCGTTGTTCCGGTCTTGTGCGCTGTCGTATGTCTGATGGTGTTCGTTTATCGTCATCGTGGATGGACGGCCGCGGCGTGCGCAGCTCTTGCCGGCGTGCTCGCCGGCGTGTCGATCAACACCAGCATCTTTTCGATCACGCTGCTCGGCGTCAGCATGGGCGTGCTGTGCCTGGCCTTGCTGCTCGCACGTCGCTACGCCGACCTCTTTCGGTGTGCCGCCCTGTTTCTCGCCGGGATCGTGATCGTGTCGGTCGCGGGAATGCTCGTGTACCGGCACATGTTCGGAGACGCCAACATCTATCGCACGACATGGGCGGCGTCGCGGGAAGTGAAGAACGACTCGATGTGGCGGTCCCCCAGC
>DASQTR010000285.1:0-10199 GCA_035641795.1 Ilumatobacter sp. | reverse complement strand
GTTGGGCCTCGTCATCGAGCGCGATCGCTGTTCCCCAGCGTAGCGAGTCGCCCACTTCCGGAGACGGCAGTTCGCCGCCCTCCCACTTCCGGCGAACGCGCCGCGCGCGCAGTCGGGCGATCAACGCAGATCCACACGCGGCGGCGGCCACGATCGCAGCTGTGAGCGCCACAACGAGCACCTTGGACGGGGCGCTGGGGAACTCGTACGGCGTGGTGCCTCCGGCCGGCAATGCGTCGATCGTCAGGCGGCTGAGGTCGGTGGCCAGGGCCAGCGCGGTTTCGTCCGGTACATCGGCGGTTCGTTGGGTCAGGACGAGCACGAACAGGTCGCCGCGGCGGAACGCAGAGCCGATCTGGTCGCCACCTTCGCTCCCGTCCCGAAACGTCACGACGTCGGGAGCGTCCGGTAGCGCGTCATCTGAGATCACCACGGCGCCTTCGCCATGGGTTGCCTCGTGCACCGCGGCGGCAGCGAAGATGTCGTACGGGAACCGGGTGATGCTCACCGCCCCCGCCAACTCCGTGCTCGCCCACACTCGGGTGGCGGTGACCGAGTTGTCGTTCAGGAACTGGGCGACCTCGATGTTGACGTCGTCCTCGGCGGTGAGCTCGTCGGACCCTGTCGCAGTCGAGCCCATCGACAGGTCGTAGCCGTCGGGCGGTGCAGCCGGGAGCATGGCGACCAGCTGTGACTCGTCCGCGCTGCGTTCGGGCGTGGCGATCTCCGCCGCCGCCGGCCCGCCGGCTGCCGACACTTGGCGTTGCGCCAAATCACGCAGCAATGCGACCGGATCGACCGAACCGTCCGTCTGGGCGGCGAAGATGAAGATGAAGTCGCGAGCCGCGAACGTCAACTCGGCCGACACGCCGTTGTCGAGTTGCGTCCCCGGCTCGACCGCCCATGCCGCCAGGTCGAGCGATCCTTCGGGTACCGCCTCGAATCCCTCCATGCTGGTGAAGAACTCGAACGTCGAGCGCACGCCCGGCGGCGTGGTGACCGGGATCGCGGTGAGCAGCAGGAAGGCGGCGTCGCTCTGATACGTGCGAATCAGCGACTCCTGAGCACCGGGCTGCTCGTCGACGAGCGTCCAACCGGCGCCGGGATCGATCAACGCCTCGGCACTCGGAGTCGCCCGCGCGCTCGCGACGGGCACGACAAGTCCCAGAGCGACGCCGACCAGGGCGCCGAACACCACGGCCGCCGAACGCGGGGTGCACACGGCGCCAGCGTAAATCACCCGCAACGCCGGCTCAGCCGATTAACGCCGCTTCCCGCAGGATCGTGCGGTCTTCATCCCGTGAGCGCGGCGTCGGCGTCGAGCACGAACGACGTGACGGTCTCGACGAACTCTGCATGGTGGGTGAGGTGTGGGGCATGTCCGGCGCACTCGTAGGTGCGGCGATCGGCATGGACGTAGACCGTCTCCAGCAGCGCGGTGACGATCTCTGGCATCCATCGTGGACTGACGCCACCATCGGTGAGCAGCACAGGGACATGAAGATCTGTGGCCACGGGGACACTGCCCCAATCGGCATCGGTCACGAGATCGAGGAAGGTGGCGGCGTTGGCGACCATCGTGCGGCGGCTCGACTCGGGCAGCGCGAACCATGAACCCGGGCCCAGCGCCAGTTCCTCGATGAACCGAATCGCGCCGCGCTCGTGCTTGCCACGCACCAGATCGGCGATGACGAGCCCGAGCAGCGTGGACACGCGCGCGAGCAAGTCCGCCAGCCTCGAGTGGAGCCTGGCAACACCGACCAGCGGCGGCTCGTGCGCAACGACCGTACGTACGAGGTCCGGCCGGTTGGCGGCCACCGCCAGTGCCACCGAACCGCCGTACGAACTGCCCACGAGATGGACCGGTCCCAGATCGAGCGCCTCGATCAGTGCCGCCAGATCGGCTTCGTGCTGCGTGCGCGAGCCGTGCCGGATGCCCGGGCCCGCGCTCGCGGAGTGACCGCGGCGGTCGTAGCTGACGACGCGATGCTTCTCCGCCAGCGCCGGCGCGACAAGACGCCAACTCCTGTGGTCGACCCATCCGCCGTGCACCATGACGAGCGGCGGTCCGGCATCCCCGGCGAGCTCGACGTGCAGGTCGACGCCGTTGACGGTGAAGCTCGACGTCGTGTGCTCCTGTCCAGCAGAGGTGCCGCGACTCACGGGCGATTGCATCCCCAGGTCGCGTGGTTGTTGCGACTGAACTCACTGCTGACCATGAAGGAGCCGCCGAGCTCGGCGCAGAGCGCGCTCTCGACGCTGAAGCCCTTGTTGCTGCGGACGTCCTGGCAGCGCGCCAGTTGGTACGGGGTGACGTAGAAGTCACCGGTCTTCATCGTGCACATGATCCGCAGCTGCTCGAGCGGCTCGGACGATTCCGCCGCGGCCGCGCCGGTCGGCACGAGCACCGCGGCAGTCGCAGCGAAGGCGACGATCGAATTGCGGATACGTGACATGGCTCTCTCCTTGCGGTCGGGTGGCGAACCGTTCGCCACCGCCACCTAGAGGGCGTGAGCGCCGACCTCACGTTGTGAACCGGCACCTCACGACGCGCCGCGCACGAGTGGAAACGCGGGCAGCTCACGACGGCTCGTTAAGGTGGCGGCGCAACCGCTACAAGCGATCGGAGGGCTCCGTGTTGGCATATGACTATCCACTGCTCGGCCTGTTTTGGACGATGCTCTGGTTCTTCCTGTGGATCGCGTGGCTCGTCGCGCTGTTCCAGATCATCGGTGACATCTTCAACAGTGACGATCTGGGTGGATGGGGCAAGGCGCTCTGGCTGGTCTTCGTGATCGCGCTGCCGCTGTTGGGCGTGCTGATCTACCTGATCGCCCGCGGCGGCGGCATGCAACGACGGGCAATCGAAAAGGCCCGCGCCCAGCGCGAGTCGTACGAGACATACCTTCGTGAGACGACAAGCGCTTCAAGCGTCTCGGTTGGTGGCGGTTCAGCGGACGAGCTCAGCAAGCTCGCCGACCTTCGCGACCGAGGCGTGATCACCGGCGACGAGTTCGAGCGCCAGAAGGCCAAGATCCTCGCCTGAGCGTCACCAGGTTCTGACGCCAACGCAGTGCTGCGTTGTGTCCGGCATCAGGGCCCTGAAGGGCCCTGGTGCCGGATGCCGCAGAGTTGTTCCTTACGTCGTTGTTCCTTACGTCGTTGTTCCGGTCGGTTACGTCTCGACGTACTGGACGAGCCAGGCGGTGAGTTCGTCAGTGGGTTCGGCGTACTGCTCCTCGACCGGGTCGTCGGCATCGAATAGGGCCAGCATCGGACACTCCGTGTCGGTGGCATCCATCTGCGTCGAGGCGACGATCTCGCCCGTCGTCGCGGCAACGAGCCTGACGTCGTAGCTGGCGTCGAACATCTCGACCGTATTGCCAGAGTCGTTGCCGTCGTCGTCGAGATAGCCGTCGCAAGTCTGCGTGAGCGTCGCCGTCGTGCGATCGAGACAAGCGACGAGCTCGACGGTCTGTTCCTCGCCGATGACCGGATCCCACTTGTCAGGGAGCAGCGCGCCCACCTGCTCGTAGGTGGGCGGCTCGCCCCCCATGGTGATCAGCGGATGGACCCCGGCGCGGGCCGCGTCGTATGCGGTCGCGCCGTCGAGCGCCACGCCGCGGCACACGTCGCCGAAGTCGGTGAGGATGTTGACCTCGGCGACCGTGGGAGGCTCGGTCTGCGCGGGCGCCGTCGTTACCTCGTCGTCGTCGGCGGCGGGCTCGGCGCTGGACTGGTCAGCCGATTGGTCGCCGGCCTGATCGTCGGACTGGTCGTCGGCTTCGGTCGGCGCCGAGGTCTGCTCGGCGGCATCCGAATCGTCGTCGCCGCCGCCACAGCCAGCCAGCCCCCCAACGGCGCAGAGTGCGAGCACTCCGGCCGCGAAGCGATGTTGAGTCATGGTCCCTCCCGTTCGCCCGTTGTGGCGAATGTAGTGGCCGCGCGACGTCCGCTGTGATCTCTAGAGCCACTCGTGCTTGCGGAACAGCGCGTAGAGGCTGGCCGAGCAAACCACGACCAACGCCAGCGCCGTGAGCCACCCCCACCTTTCGCCAGAACCGGGGTACGGCACGTTCATGCCGTAGTACCCGGTCACGAGCGTGGGCACGGCGATGATCGCCGCCCAGCTCGTCACCTTCTTCATCACCTGGTTCTGGCGGTAGTCGCGCAGGCTGAGGTTGGTCTCCACGATCGTGCTCATCAGATCGCGCAGTGCATCGGTCGACTCGCTGACGCGCAAGATGTGGTCGTACACATCCTGGAAGTAGGGATAGAGACCTTCGTCGACGGCTGCGTGCTCGCGCCGCATCAGACTGCTGATGGTCTCGCGCATCGGCACCACCAGCCGGTGGAAGTGCACGAGCGCGCGCCGCATCTCGAACCAGTGACGCTGCTTCGCCGGTTCGACGGGGCGCTCCGAGAAGATGCCCTCCGTCACCTCGTCGTAGAAGTCGTCGAACGCCTGCACGGTTTCGAAGTAACCGTCGATGATCACGTCGAGCAGCCCGTACAGGAGGAAGCTGACACCGTACTTGGCGAGGTCGGCCGAGCGGTCCCACCGACGCACGACGGAGGCCATCGTGAAGTCGTCGTTCTTCCGCACGGTGATGATCCAGCGCTCGTTGAGGAAAGCGTCGATCTCCGTCTTCTGCAGCTCGCCGGAGTCGTCGATCCGCACGGCGTGCGCCGAGAGGAAGAGGTGGGTGTCGTAATGGTCGAGCTTGGGGCGCTGGTGCGGACTGAGTGCATCCTCGACCGCGAGCTCGTGAAGACCGAGCTCGTCGGCCAGGACAAGCAGCTCATCCTTCGACGGGCTGCACATGTCGACCCAGACGATGGTGTCGCGTTCGGCCAAGAAGTCGGAGACGTCAGCGATCGGAAAGTTCTCGCACTCGACCAGCCCGTTGCGGTACAAACGGGTGGTCGCGGGACTGACGGGCTCTGCGTCTGACGTGGTGGTCAGCGTAGTTGGCTGGCCTGGGCAACTCAGGGGTCCGCAACTGAGTCGTGGCGATCCACCCGCACGGCCCAGCAGCCGCGGGTCGCGTTGTGCACGTGAACGTGGTCGCACTTGGCGTCCTCGAACATGCGGTCGAGCGCGCCGGCGAGGTGATCGCCTTGCACGATGGCAGCGTCGATCATCAACGCGTTCCCGTCGAACGCCCGCACCGAGAGCTGCCTGACCATGAGCTGCTCAGGCAGTGCGTGCAGGTCGTCAGGTGGCGAGCACGCCTTGCGGTGAAGGAAGATCGGGCTGGCCGAACGGTACGGACTGTCGATGATGAACGGGTCGTGCGAGACGAGCACCAGCTCATCACCGATCTCGGCGTCACGAAGGCATTGCCGGCACGGAAAGCCGGGCTTCTCGTCGGCGACGCACACGGACGAGTCGGCCCAGCGGGCGCGCAGGCGGTCGGCTTCGACGGGGTCGATCGGCCGTAGACGGAACGCGGTCGTGCTCACAGAGCCTGTGGTCCTCATACAACCATCATCTGCCGGGCTCGCCGCGACTGCTGGCGGCTTTCCGCCATGGCGTTGCGGTGCCTAACCGCGGTAACCGCTCGCCAGTTGTAACTCGTCGGTGGACGGCGGTCGTCCTACTCCGTTGGCTGCGCGGTCGGTAGTGGGGCCGGTGTGGAAGGTCGTGCCGCCGGGTCGAGTCCAGGTGGCGATCCGGTCGGGCGTCATCGACAAGGTCCAGCCGCCTTCGTGCACCAAGTGGTGATACGGCTGCACAGCGGTGCCAGATTTTGGAGATCGGTCCTTCCGCCTTGGTCCCAGGGGATCACGTGGTGGATCTGGCAGGCGTCGAACGGCACCGTGCAGGTGGATCCGGATGCAGTGAACGGAGGGAAGTCGGAGCCGGCCATACCACTGCCCATCCCTCTGCAAACGTACGTTCGAACTATTCATACACATGCCCGCAGCTCACTCGTTCGGTCAGCGTGCTGCCTGATGCAAACTGAGCGATGCTCACGAAGAACCGGCTCGAGGCATTTTCCGACGGTGTGTTTGCGATCGCGATCACGTTGCTCGTGATCGAGATCCGTCCGCCGACGCCAGCGGAGGGGGAGTCGCTGGCGCGTGCATTGTGGGAGCAGTGGCCGCACTACCTCGGCTACTTCCTCAGCTTCCTCGTGCTCGGGGTGATGTGGCTCAACCATCACCGCATCTTCGAACCGGCTCAACGAGTGGACGGCATCGTCCTCGTGCTCAACCTGAATCTGCTGCTGTGGGCAGTGCTGATTCCGTTCCCGACTGCGGTCGTCGCCGACTTCCTACGCGAGGGTGGCGACGACGCCGAGACCGCGGTCGCCTTGTACGGCGGCGTTATCCTGCTCGCGGCGATCGCCTTCACCGCTCTGTTCGCGGGCATCACGCGCGAGGGCATCGTCGACCAGTTGCCGACGCCGCAACAAGTACGAGCGGCGCGCCTCCGCTTCGGGCTCGGCGTCGGCGTCTACACGGTCGCCTTCGTGCTGTCCTGGCTGTCACCCGCGCTCGCACTCGCGGCGCACGGCGCCATGGCCGCGTACTACCTCACGGAGCAGTCGTCACGACTCAACGCGGATGAGGTGAAGCGGTCAAGGGAATGATCGCCGTCCGCGGACGCGTCGGTTCGGCCCCGAGGAACAGTGCGGACCGTAAGGTTGGCTCATCGAGGAGGGCATCGATTCGGACGAGGCGACGGCCGGTCCGCGCCCGCGTCTAGTGGACCGCATCGACCGCCTCCAGCGCCGTCATACGGTGTTCGGCTTTCCGTGCGCAGTGATCAAGCGCTACATCGAGGACCGCGGCGGCTGGCTCGGGTCCTTGATCTCCTACTACGGCTTCTTCTCGCTCTACCCGCTGCTCGTCGCCTTCACGGCTGTCGCAACGTGGCTGTTCGGTGACCGGCCGGAGACGCTGCAGCGGATCCTGTCGGCAGTGTGGTCGAAGCTTCCCTTCGCAACCGCTGAGTTGGCCGACCAGGTCAGTGATCAGGTCGACGATCTCTCGGGTCAGGGGTGGATCGCAGTGGTGTCGCTTGTCGTGTCGCTGTGGGGTGCGATTGGCGTCGTGCGCGTGCTGCAGGACGCTGTCAACACGATGTGGGGCGTGCCGCGCTACCGGCGCCCGCCGTACGTCGCCAAGCTCGCCCGCGGCGCGTTGATGCTCGCGCTGCTCGGCGTCGCAGTCATCGGCTCGGCAGTGGTTGCCGGCGTGACGCTTGCTGTCGACCTCCCGGTCATGGCCACGGTCGGAGCGGCAATCGCCAACATCGCACTCAGCGCGATGGTGACACTCGCGATCTACCGGCTCGTGCTCGGTCGCTCCGTGCCGCACCGCGAGCTGGTGCCGGGCGCAGTGATCATGGGCGTGGGCGTCTGGGGGCTGACGTTGATCGGTGGTCTCTACGTCCAGCGCGTGATCGCCCGCATGACAAGCGTGTTCGGCCCGTTCGCCAGCACGATCGGACTGCTGGCCTACGTGAGCCTGTTGATCCAGACCTTCGTCCTGGCAACCGAGGTCAACGTCGTCCGGTCCAAGCGGCTTTGGCCGCGCGCCCTGACCGACGAGCTGGGTGAGCCCGACCTCCGCGCGATCGCGCTCAGCATGCAGCGCGAAGCGTTGTTCGCGCCGGCGATGCTCAAGGAGCCCGCCGAGCAGTAGCGACGGTTACCGCATCACTCGATCGACACGAGCGAGAAGCTGGGAACGAGTTGATCGGGCCGGCCGAGGCATGTGAGCGGCTCGGCGACCGACACCATCCGGCGCCGGATGCGGACCCGGGCGGTCCGCTCGGCGACACGGACCGCGAACGCACCATCTTCGTCGCGCCCCTCGATGGCCAGGGCGTCGAGCGCGTCGATCCCCAGCTCGCGCCGCACGAAATGCTCGACCGCCTGCTCGGCGAGCGACAGTGACGTCCGCCCGCGGAACCGGGCGAGGTCGATCCGCCCGTCGTCGAATGCTTCCAGCAGAGGAAGCGCAGAGTCGGGCTCGACGCGCCCGAAGTAGATGCTGTCGGGCAGCACGACGACGTTGGCGGCGAAGCGGTCGCCGCCGATGTGCGAGCACTCCCACAACCGATCGGCCCATCGCGTTTCGCGCAGCGCGCGAATCACGGGCCGTCCACGGTTCGCGCAGCATTGGTCGTGCCGGCCGTTCGTGCAGACGAGGACGACCTTGTCGTCGACCTGCCGCCAACCCCTCGCCTCCTCACGGTGAAGGCGCAGATCGTCCATGGCGGCGACGACCTCCACCAGCGAATCGACGTCGCGAGTCCACAATGGCGCCGGCCCGCGGCCGGGTCTGCGTACGCCGCACGCGTAGAGCCGGACGCCCTCGGCCTGCGCTCGAAGGTGTGAACGGATGCACACCACCCGCACGTGGCGCCGCTTGAGCTGGTCCTTCCAGTCGGGCGGAACGTGCTCCGCGAGCGCGCTGCAATGGATCGCGTCCTCGCCCCAGGCTCCACGAACCTCCACGAGCACCCAGCCGCGCACCTGAGAGGCAGTCGCGAGCATGGGCTCGAGCCGCGTATCCGCGGCATCGGCGCACCGGTAGCTATCCGACATGTGCGAGGACTCCTTCTGCGAGCAGGCGACGCAACACCACTGCACGCGAGGCGTCGTCGAGACCCTTCATCTCACGCGGAGTCACGGGCGATTCGGCGGCGAGCAGGGCGACGAGGAAGTCCAATCCCTCACCGGGCATGTCGAGCACTCGATCGCCCAGCCCGAGCACCGCGCGGCTGCCGATCGTCGTCAACCACACGAGCGGTCCGGGGGTGAACGACAGCGGTTCGGAGCCGAGCTCTGGAACGCAACGGGGGCGCAGGCGCGTCGCCGGTTGCCGCCGCCAGATCTCGCGCGCCATCCAATGGCGCACGATCTCGGGCGTCAGGTGGTCCTCCACGCCCGCCAGCTGCGATCGCGCGCTCGGTGCGCTCACACCCGGCTCGAGCATTCGGGGCGGCAGCGCGGTGCTGAGACGTCCGGCGGCGACTTCGGCGTCGATCGCCTTGCGTACAACGCGATGCCAAGTGACCGCAACCAGCCCGATCGTGAGATGCTCGGAGGCCTCGTCGACGGTCTCTGCAGCATGCGGGTACCCGCGCGGCAGGTACAGGCAGTCGCCGGGGGCCAGCGTGAGGTCGAGCAGCGGCTCGCCCAACTCCTCGAGCCGTGGCTTGGCGATGGTGTGCCGGCCCTTGACCGCATTGACGGTGCGCGGGAGCGGCTGCCAGATCCGCCAGCGCTTGCTACCTCCCAGCTGGACGACGAACACATCGTGGTAGTCGAAGTGCAGGTCGAGCCCGCGGGTCCCCTCCGGCGAGAAGTAGGCGTTGACCTGCACGGGATGGTCGAGTGCGAGGGCGACGTTGTTCGCCACCTTTGCCAGCTGGCGGTCGGTGTGGTGCAAACCCTGGAGCACGACGGTGTCGCCTTCCCGGTATCGCCCGATCACCTGGTTGGGGGCGATCATGTCGCTGAGCTCCTCGTTGCCTACACCGGCGCGGCGGGTCACCGCGTTGGCGGCAACGGTTACCCCCGCGCGCACGATGCGGAAGGCGGGTTGGCGCGTCCCCCGCCGGAGAAGGTCCTCCCAGAGCGCGTCTACCTCGGCGAAGCGCGCTGGCCGAGTGATTCGCGTACAGAGAGGACTGCGGAAGAGGAACTGCTCGACGAACGCCTCGGTGTCACCGACGAGCTCGGACAGCTGTGGCGCGTCCGGATGCGGGACGCGCTTGACCTGCCAGTGGACTTGCGTACTCAGGAGTCGGCACCGTCCGAGTCGGCGTCCGTGCCATCGGTGTCGGCGCTATCCGTGCCGTCGGTGTCGGCGCTGTCGGTGCCGTCAGAGTCGGAGTCGGACGTGTCGGTGCCGTCTCCATCGGTGACGTCGGTGCTATCGGCGTCCGAGCGGTCGGCGCCGTCGCCGGTGCCGTCCGCACCGTCAGCGTCGCTACCGACGTTGCCGGGCAGGCCGTCGTCGGCGGGTTGTTCGTTGATGTCGCTGTCCGAGATACCCATGCCGGCTCTTTGCCCGCTGAGCCGGACGTTCAAACCTGATCGGGTGACAAACCGCGCAGGTATGCAGGTAACCGGCGGTGTTGTCTCGACGAAAGGCGTCACCGCGCCCGTACGAGCGTGTTGCGCGATTCTCAGGTGACGCTCGTATCGAGCGTCGTTCCCTGCGTGATGCCGTGC
>DASQTR010000284.1:0-10683 GCA_035641795.1 Ilumatobacter sp. | reverse complement strand
GCCCGCCTCGTCGGCGTCGGCGATGCCGGTGGTCGCGGACTGGGAGGTTTGGGTGAACGACGCCATGCCGGCTCCGTAGTCGAGGATCTCGAGCACGTCCCCGGTCACGTCACCGCCGTGCCACTGCACCTCCAGGTACAGCGACCGGCCGTTGGTCGGCGCCGACGGGCAGTACTGCTCGCCGATGTTCTCGATCGGTGCCGCCCCGCTGCGCTGGCGCTCGGTCGAGCTCGCCACGATCGTGCCAGCCTCCGGGTTGCCGAGCGGCGAGTCCCAGAGGAAGACGTCGTAGTCGGTGCGTTGGCTGGCCGGCTTGTCCCAGTCGTTGGCCCAGCGCACCCCACCGAGCGAGGCACAGCCGTTGAACTCGAGGAACGTGTCGGAGCCGGCGGGGCCGAACGCGACGCGATCACCCGACAATCGAACGGGGTGCCGGTAGTAGCGGCTGGAGCCGCCATTGCCGCCGGAGTTGATCCAAGCCATGCCGCGCGAGATCGCGTACGCGGCCACGCCGTCGATGCCGCCACGGCCGTCCCCGGGGCCGTCGTAGCGGCTGCCGAGCGAGCGGTTGATCAACGTCACGCCGACCGACGCGAACCAGTCGACGACCGCCCGATAGTCGCTGAGAGTGAGTGCCCGGGCGATGTAGATCTGGGCGCCTGGCGCCATGTCCTTGATGATCTCGACGACCGCGACGCCGTGCTCGTCGTCACCTTTGTCGATCCCGTCGAAGAACTCCGACGTGCAGTCGGCGCCGTTGTGGAAACACATGGCGGTGAGGCCGGCAACGGGGGCTGGGCCATGCTCGGCGACGTTCCAGTACCTCGTGACGTCGATGAAATCGATCACACCGACCTTCACGCCGGCGCCGTCGATGCCCGCTGCGTGCCAGGCGGCGGCGCCGGTGATCGCCACCTCCGATCCGACTGTCGGACCGAACGCGGCCAAGTCGTCGGCAAGGTCGTCCGCCATGTTTTGATCGGGCCGGACGTCGATCGCCAGATCCGCAAGGGCCGGGTCGTCGATAGAAGCGGTCGACCGCAGTGCGGCCTGTCCGTCCGTCGGAGGTGCGGCGCCAACCACGCCCGCGTCGAGCAACGCCACGGTCGTGACCGCGACGAACATCAAGAGCCCCCGCCGCGTCATCATGCCGGTCGACAGTCTCCCATCGCGCCGGGCCGCGTCACAACGCGCGCCTCGCCCGTGTGGTACTGAGGACGGCGTGAGCTCGCCCGACTTCACGCCACTCGTCGTCCCTCCCCCCGACCATCCGGGCGAACATCGCTACGTCCACGTCGTCGGCGCCGCGGTGTGGATCGACGATCGCCCCGCCGAGCGCGATTGGTCGTCGCACTTCATCGGCCTCGTCGACGGCGACGCGTGGTGGGGCGTCGACGTGCCGGTCGAGGTCGACCCGAGCGACGGGGCGGCGGTCGACCTGCGCGCGTTCTACGGACGGTCACCCGAGCATCACTGGCTCGCCGCCGGTCGCGCCGTGCAGATCGTCGAGTGGGCGCGGACGCACCGGTTCTGCGGTCGCTGCGGCGCGCCGACCGAGGGCGTGGCGGGTGAGCGGGCGATGCGCTGTACGCGATGCGCGCTGCTCGCCTTTCCGCGACTGGCGCCGGCGATGATCACGCTCGTGACGCGTGGTCACGGGCACGACGAGGAGGCGCTCCTGGCGCGAGGTGTGCAGTGGACGACGCCGATGTTCTCGTGCCTGGCGGGGTTCGTCGAGCCAGGCGAATCGCTCGAGTCGGCAGTCGTTCGCGAGGTGCGCGAAGAGGTCGGCGTCACGGTGCGCGAACCGCGCTATTTCGGTAGTCAGCCCTGGCCGTTCCCGCACAGCCTCATGATCGGCTTCCGCGCCGAGTACGAGTCGGGTGAGATCGTCTGCGACCCGTCCGAGATCGCCGAAGCGGGATGGTTTCGACGCGACGAGATCCCGACGGTCCCTCCGTCGATCTCGATCGCCCGCAAGCTGATCGACAGCTGGCTCGGCGCGATGGCACGGTGAGCGCGCTCGCGAGAGCTGACGACGGAGTTCGCCGCTCGGTGTCAGACAGCGCCTTCGGCGGAGTCAGACACCAGGTGCTTGGCGAAGAAATCGAGGATGATCTCCGCTCGCTGCTTGCGGTGCACCGGCGAACCCGACCGTGAGAGCTCGTGGTTCTCGCCGGGGAAGCGATAGAACGTCACGTCCCGCCCGAGCAGGCGCAGCGTCACCCACAGCTCCTCGGCCTGATTGATGGGGCACCGGTAGTCCTCCTCGGAGTGGATGATCAGCATCGGCACGCGGATGTCGCGCGCCAGCACGCTGGGCGACATCCGCAGGTACTCGTCAGGGTCCTCGACGGGATCGGGCCCGTGCTCGACGCGGAACATGGTGCCGATGTCCGAGCTCCACTCCTCGGAGAGCAGGTTGTTCACCGCCCGCTCGGAGCTGATCGCCTTGAACCGGTCGCCGTATCGGGCGGCCAGGAGCGTGGCCATGTAGCCCCCATAGCTGCCGCCCAGCATGCCGACCCGCTCACGATCGCAGAACGGGTACCTGGCGAGCGCTGTGTCGAGCACCGCGATCAGGTCGTCGACATCTACGGAGCCCCATCCGCTGCCCGGTCGACGGGCGTGCTTCGGCCCCATGATCGCCTGGCCCCAGCTGGTGTGCCGGCCGCTTCCGCCGCGTGGGTTGGCCATCAGCACGACGAACCCGGCCGCGACCTGCATCTGCGCCTCGTCGAAGAACATCTCGCCGTACTGCGTGAACGGCCCGCCGTGCACGTTGAGCAGCACCGGGTAGGTCTTGCCGTCCTCGAACCCCGCCGGCCGCATGATCCACGCGTCGATGTCGTCGGACCCGTCCGTGCACGGCACCACGAACTTCTCCCACCCGAGACGGTCGACCGTGACGTTTGTGGTCCGCGCGAAGCCGGTGCCGCGGTCGACCCATAGCTCGGCAGAGCGCTGCACGGTCGCCTGCGTCGCTGCGATCACGCTCGCTGCGGCGTCGTAGTCGGTGACGACGAGCCGGCCGTCGGTGACCGCCTTCGGGGCACGCCCGTCAACGTGCAGTTCGTACAGGTGCGTATCACCGCGGTCCTCCGCTGCCGCCAGCAGCCGCTCGTCGTCGAGCCACACCGGCGACCGCACCCCCGCCGTGGGCATGAACGTGCGGTCGAGGTCGCTGGAGATCCATCGCCGGTCGCTGCCGTCGGCCGCCATCACACCCACGCGACCGTTTTGCGGGTACACGGTGGCGTCGTCGAAGCCGATGAAGGCGATGTGAGCGCCGTCGGGTGACACCGAGGCGTGGTCGTACTGACCGGTCTGTTGCGTGAGCGGCGTGATGGCGCCGTCGAGCGGGACGATGTAGAGGTCGCGCGTGAGGTCGCGGTCGTGGTCGTCGTGGCGTTGCGCCGTGGTGACGATGCCGGAGGAGTCGGCCAGCCACGCCACATCGGCGTGCTGGAATGGGCCCGGCGTGAGGTTGCGCGGCTTGCCCGTGCCGTCGGCGCTGACGACATAGATGTGCTGCGGACGGTCGAAGATCCAGTCCTCGCCGTTGAGACGGGAGAAGAAGCGCTCGACCTTGCGCGGCGCCTGCCAGCTCACGTCCTTGGCCTCGTAGCGGGCGTCGCGAGTGCGGCTGGTGAAGCCCAGCCACCGACCGTCGGGCGACCACGCTACGTCGCCCAGCCCGTCGGGCATCTCGCACAGCGTACGCAGCTCGCCTGGTCCGCCGACCGGTAGCACGTGCAGCGTCGAGTCGCCCTTCTTCTCGCCGCGGCGGCTCGTGAACGCCAGCCAGCGGCCGTCCGGCGACCACGCGGGCTCCGAGTCGTGGGGCCCGGCGGTGACCGACGCTCCGTCGAGCCAGACCCGTGAGCGGGTGATGTTTTCGTCGAGGTCGATCGTCGCGACAACGCACGCCACGTGCGCGCCGTCGGGACTGACACGCGGCGCGCCGACCGCAGAGCGGCCGTGGAGCATGTCGGTCGCGATGCGCGAGTGAAGCGGCTGCTCGTCGGTGTCGGTCACGTCGGCCACGCTAACCCGACCCTTCCGGTGGCTGGCACCGTCAGGTGCCTGACACCGAGCGCTTCGAATCGTGCGCGGGTGATGCGAAGAACTCGAGCTGTTCCCAGGTCATCGCCACATCGCTTACGAACTGCCATGTGAGGCGGCCGCGATCTCCGGGTCGCCGGACCTGCACTCTTTCCGGTCGCAGCGATCGCGCCGCGCCGTCGCGGTCGTGGAGCGTCACGCTGCCGTCGGGCTCGATTCGTGTCAGCCTGGCGTCGATCCAGCGCCCGGTGGCGTTGCGGCGGAACCTGGCGGGCTCCCCGGGCCGCAGCCCGATCGCCGCCATCGTCTCAGTGGCCATCGCTCAGTAGCCGACCACGCGCTGCTGCAGCTTGCGCATCCCGGCCAGCCAGCGTTCGTGCTGCGACCCCTTGAACGCCATGTAGCCGGCGACCTCTGAATGGGGGAGGATCAGGAACCGCTCCTCCTCGATCGCCTCCACGACGACGTCGGCCACCTCCTCGGGCTCGAGGATGGCGCCGACCGCACGCACGACGTGCCCGCCTCCGCCGAGCTCCTCCCCGCGTCTCACCATGTTGGTGTTGACCCCCTGCGGGCACAGGCAGCTCACCCTGAGGCCATGGTTGGCGTAGGTGATCGACAGCCATTCGGCGAAGGCGACGGCGGCGTGCTTGGTGACGCTGTAGGGCGCCGAGCCGATCTGCGCCAGCAGCCCCGCGGCCGAGGCGGTCGAGCAGAAGTACCCCTCGCCGCGTTCGAGCCAGCCGGGCAGGAGCCGGCGTGCCGCCCAACGGTGGGCGTGGACGTTGACGGCGAACGAGAGGTCCCACTTTTCCTCGTCGTCCATGGGGTCGGTGCCGATCGCCACACCGGCGTTGGCGAAGTAGAGGTCGACCGGCCCGAAGGCCTCCTCGGCGGCGTCGATCGTCGCCACGATCGCCGCCTCACTGGTCTGGTCGGCGGCGAGACCGATCGAGCCGGGCAGCTCGGCGCTGACCGCGTCCACGCCCACGATGTCGGTCAACACCACTCGCGCGCCCTCGGCGTGGAAGCGCCGGGCGAGTGCCGATCCGATGCCGCCCGCGGCCCCCGTTACGACGACGTTACGGTCACGCAACTGCACGGCTGGATCGTACGCAGTGAAGCCTGTCACTGCAGGAACGGATGCGCGCGGGAACAGAGATTTCCGGGTACCGTCAGCAGTGATGACAGACCCCGACACCGCCGCGATGCAGACCATCGACCCGGCCGCGGAGCAAGTTCAGCGCGAGGCCGTGGTGACGGAGGCGGTAACGGTCATCGACGAGGCGTTGACGAAGATGATGCAGCGCGAGCTGTTGTCGTCGAACGAGGTGGCCGACATCCTGCTCGACGTGCGGATGCTGCTCACTTCCCGCTGATCACGTGAACGACCTGCGCACATAGCGCGCAAGCAGTTCACGCATTGCGCTCTTTCGCCCGGCGTCGTTTGCCTTCGTGCATGGCGGCTACGCGCGGGATGGGAATCTCATGGCCTTCGGCCAGCAGATCGGCGGGCAGCTCCTGGTCCTCGGGCATTGCCTCCGCCCACGGGTCGACGTCGTCAAGTAGGGCGACGGCGGTCTTGATCGTGAAGTCGCGGGGTGAGATGTCGTCGAGGTCGTCCCAATCCACGGGATACGACACGGGCACCCCCGCACGCGCGCGCGGGCTGTAGGCAGCGACGACCGTCGCGCCACCCGTTCGGGTGGCATCCACGAAGACCTTGCCCTCCCGATCCTCTTTGATGAACGCCGTCGTGGCGATCGCAGGGTCGAGTTGCTCGGCGCGCTGCGCCAGCGCCCTGGTGGCCGCGGCGGCATCTTGCGGGCTGGTCGTCGCGATGATCGGCACGAACACGTGGAGACCCTTGGCGCCGCTCGTCTTGAGAGCCCCGCTCAAGCCGACCCCGGCCAGCGCCTCGCGAACCAGCCGCGCGGCGGCGACGGCGGCGCGGAAGTCGTCGCCCGGCGGGTCGAGGTCGAGCACCAGATGTGTGATGTGCTCGAGCCGATCGGCGAAAGCCAGCGCCGGATGGAACTCGACCGCCCGCTGGTTGCCGAACCACAGCAACGTGCGGCGGTCGTTGCAGAGCGCGTAGCTCACGTCGCGATGCGAAGCCTCGGCCCACACACTCACTCGGGCGACCCACTCGGGCGTGTAGTCGGGGAGGTTCTTCTGGAAGAACGGCGCCTGGCCGCGGGTGGTCCTGATGACCGACAGCGGCCGGTCCCTCAGCGCCGGCAGGATGCGGTCGGCAACGCCGTCGAGGTAGTCGATGTGCTCGCGTTTGGTGGCGCCGGCGCCCTCGAACAGCGGCTGATCGAGGTTGGTGAGGTCGACGCCCTCGCGGGTCTCGTCGACGCGCGTCCGGGCCATCGCCGCAGACTAGGCGGGCGATCGACTCACTGCTTGCCGGCGCGGAGCAGCTTCTTGAACGAGCGGTCGACGCATTCGGCGAGCAGCGCGGGCGACTCGACCGCAGCCGTGTCGATGTTGAGTGCCATGTCGAGGCTGCCCAGGTACGACATCAGCGTCAGATTGAAGGCGACTCCACCGAGCGGGCCGATGGGATAGATCTCGAGCAGTTGCGCGCCGGCGACGTAGACGGGCACAGGCGATCCCTTGACGTTCGACGTGGCGAAGTCGACCGTGTTCGCCTGCTGGCGTGCGAGGCGCGTGATCAGCGACGTCGGGAGCGCCGTCGTGACCGCAGCCAGCGTGTCGAGCCCGGCATCCTTGGTCGACTCGCGCGCCGCCTTGGTTGCTTCGTCGATGGCGAGGAAACGCTCGGCGATAGGCATCTCGCCGGTCGGCACGAGCAACCGCGCCAACGTGAACGCGTTGCCCCCCGAGTCGTCGGTCCGAGTCGAGATCGCCATCGAGGCGCGCAGTGACTCCACAGGCTCGCCCATCTCGATGTGGTAGGCGGAGGCGGCGTCGGCGGCTGCGGTGAGGAATGCCGTGTTGAGCGTTCCGCCGAGACGCTTGGCGGCGTCCTTCGTTGCCTTGAACGGTGCCCGCGCCGGCTCGATCCGGCGTTGCAGCGAGCGACGGGTCCACAGTGGCGAGCGCGCCCCCTCGGTGTCGGACAGCTGGCTGAGGATGCCGCGCATGGTCTTCGACGCCGCGGTCGAGGCGTCGGGTATCGCCGCCGGGTCGGCGAGCAGCTCGCGAACTTGCTTGGCGATGCCGATCGGGATTCGCATCGTGCCGGCGAGCAGCTCGCGAATGACCTCCGCCGGACTGGTTTGGCGGACCTCGGCGCGCTCGGCGCGCTCGGCGTTGTCCGTCGTGTTGGCGCCGCCGATCGCCAGCGGCTCGGGGGCGTCGCGCTCGAAGTCCAGATACTGCAGCGACAGCTCGACGCCGCGCTCGCCGTCGGTGATCGTGTGGTGCATCTTCTGGATCAGGGCCGCCTTGCCGCCACGCAAGCCTTCGACGACGGTGAACTGCCACAGCGGCCGGGTGCGGTCGAACGGGTCGGCGACCACGAGCGACGCCAGGTCGAGCACCTGGCGCAACGTGCCCGGCTTGGGGCAGGCGATGCGGCGCACGTGCAGGTCGATGTCGAAGTCGGCGTCGTCGACCCATGTGGGCGGCGAGACGTACGCGGGTGACGGCAACACACGCTGGCGCAAGCGGGGGATGGCCAGTGCGGTGCGCTCCATCCGCCGCCGAAACCGGTCGAAGTCGGGCGCTTGGTCGAGCAGCATCACGGTGCCGAACGTCGAGGAGAGGTGCGGGTCCTTCTCGAGCCGCCACATCAAGCCCTCGGCGTCGCTCATCGCACGATCGAAGTGCATCTCCGGCATGTCAGCGAGGTTACGGCGACGCTCAGGAGGTCAGCGAGCGGACGACAGCTGCAGGTCGCACGGCGGCGAGCGCATCGAACGCCATCGCGCTCAGCAGCTCGACCATGTCGGCCGCCGCCAGCCGGGCGCTGAACGGGGTCGAGTTGATCAACCCGAAGGTGGCGTGCACCGCGGCCTGCGCGGTGCGGGCGTCGAGCGGCCGGCGCCGCCGCAGCTCCTCTGCCCACAGCAGCGCGTAGCGCGACTGCAACTGGCGTACGCGCCGCTGATCCGCCTCCGCGGCGTGCACGAGATCACGGAAGTGGACCGTGATCAACACGCGATCGTGGACGGCGAACTCGGCGTGGAATCGCACCAAGCGTTCGAGCGCGTCGCCGCCGCCCTGCGCGACCACGTCGCGGCCACCTCGCAGCAGGTACTCGCTGATGTCGATCAGCATCTCGCCGAGCAGCGCCTCCTTGCCGCTGAAATGGTGGTAGAGGGCCGGCCCGCTGATGCCCGCCGCGTCACCGATCTCGTCGACGGTGACGTTGGCAAAGCCGCGTGCCGCGAACAGCTCGGCAGCGATCGACAGGAGCTCCTGGCGACGCTTGCTCACGATTGGAATCGAGGGAGTGGTCCGGCGGCGCTCACGCGGCTCGGCATCGGATGTCCCACCAGATCGGGCAACGTGCCGGCCACGGCAAGGATCGCCTCGAGGTCGATACCGGTCGTGTGCCCGAGATCCTGCAGCATCAGCACGAGATCCTCGGTCGCCAGATTGCCGCCGGCGCCGGGTGCGAAGGGCGAGCCGCCGAGCCCGCCGGTGGCGGTGTCGAACCGGGCGACGCCGAGATCGATCGCGGCGAGCGCGTTGGCGAGCGCGGTGCCGCGCGTGTCGTGCAGATGGAGACCGACATCGCCCCGAGCCGTCGGGTCGATGGCGTCGAGCACGGCACGGATGCGCCGGGGTGTGGCCGTGCCCGTCGTGTCGGCCAAGGTCAGCCTGGCGGCCGGCAACGCATCGATCGTGCGGGCAGTGATGGCGGCGACCGGCGCAGGTCCATCGACGTCGTCGAATGGCGACCCGAACGCGCAAGACATCACGACGTCGAGCTCGGCTTGCTCCGCGACCGTGGTGCCGATCTCGGCGAGGGCGGCCACGGCCTCGTGGGTCGAGCGCCCGACGTTCTTTCGGCTGTAGCCGTCGGACGCGGAGATCGTGACCGTGATGTGACGCACCCCGGCCGCCAGCGCGAGCTCGGCGCCACGTGCGTTCGGAACGAGCGCCCACCACGTCACGCCGTCACGCAGGGGGAGACCGGCGATGACCTCGTCGCCACCTGCCATCGACGGCACCGCCTTGGGCGACACGAACGACGCCGCTTCGACGTGTCGCACGCCGGCATCCGCCAGTGCGACCGCGAGCGACGCGCGTCGGGCGGGCACGACCGGCGACTCGCTCTGGAGCCCATCGCGGGGCCCGACGTCGCGTATCTCGATCTCTGCCATCTGCGTGTCACCCTAACGGCCACACACCTGACCGTTCGACAGCAACCTTAGTCTGCGTTAAGGTGGGGGGCGTGCACGACTGGCCGACCTTGACGTCGTCGTGCGACCCTGGCGGCGAGCAGTTCGGCACGAACGCGAAGGCGATGGGGGCGCTCGTGGACGACTTGCGGGACGCCATCGCGCGCACCTCGCGCGGCGGCTCCGAGGCAGCGCGTGACCGTCACGTGTCGCGTGGCAAGCTGCTGCCGCGTGACCGTGTGGACGCGCTGCTCGACCTGGGCTCGCCGTTCCTCGAGCTGTCGCCGCTGGCGGCGAACGGGATGTACGACGGCGAGGCGCCGGCAGCGGGGATCATCACGGGCATCGGGCGCGTCGCCGGCCGGCGCTGCGTGATCGTCGCCAACGATGCCACCGTCAAGGGCGGCACGTATTACCCACTCACGGTCAAGAAGCATCTGCGAGCGCAGGAGATCGCGATCCAGAACCGGTTGCCGTGCGTGTACCTCGTCGACTCCGGTGGGGCGTTCCTGCCCGCTCAGGACGAGGTCTTCCCCGACCGCGATCATTTCGGTCGCATCTTCTACAACCAGGCGCAGCTCTCGTCTCGCGGCATTGCCCAGATCGCGGCGGTGCTCGGCTCCTGTACCGCCGGCGGCGCGTACGTGCCGGCGATGAGCGACGAGGCGGTGATCGTGCGCAACCAGGGCACGATCTTCCTCGGCGGTCCGCCGCTCGTGAAGGCGGCGACGGGCGAAGTCGTATCGGCCGAGGACCTCGGCGGCGGATACCTCCACAGCCACGTCTCGGGCGTCGTCGACCACCTCGCCGAGGACGACCGCCACGCACTCGCGATCGTGCGCGACATCGTCGCCACGCTGCCGCCACCGCCGGGGCCGGCGTGGTCGGTGGTCGAGGGCGAGCCGCCCGTCGTCGATCCCGACGCCATCGACGGGATCGTGCCCGTCGATCCACGCGTCCCGTACGACGTGCACGAGGTGATCGCCCGCCTGGTCGACGGCTCGCGCTTCAGCGAGTTCAAGGCCAACTACGGCTCGACTCTGGTGTGCGGGTTCGCTCGCATCTGGGGCCACACCGTCGGCATCATCGCCAACAACGGTGTGCTGTTCTCGGAGTCGGCGATGAAGGGCGCTCACTTCATCGAGCTCTGCGACCAGCGCGCGATCCCGCTTCTGTTCCTGCAGAACATCACCGGCTTCATGGTGGGCCGCGACTACGAGGCCGGTGGCATCGCCAAGCACGGGGCCAAGATGGTGACGGCGGTGGCCACGTGCCGTGTGCCGAAGCTCACGGTCGT
>DASQTR010000283.1:0-7036 GCA_035641795.1 Ilumatobacter sp. | reverse complement strand
GAGGTTGCCGGCGTTGACGTCGGCCGTGATCCCGCTGAGATGAGCGACCAGATCACGGACCCGCCATTCGGGCGCCGCCGGTGCGAGGCGCTCGAGCTGCTCGGGGTCGGCCGTGCGCACCAGGTCCGAGACCCGGCTGCGAAGCGCGCTGTAAGCCTGCGCATAGTCAGTCATAGAGCTCCCCGATAGCCTCGCCGAATGCCACTCAGCACCGGACCGGTTGGTCCCTTCCCCGCCGGCGCCGACCCCGAAGCGTATGACCGGTTGCGGCGGCGTGTCCTCTGGACGATGCCGTCCGGTCTCTTCATCGTCGGCAGCCGCGCCGGTGAGCGACGCAACGGCATGACGTGCAACTGGGTCACGCAGCTGGGCTTCGATCCGAAGCTGCTCGGCGTCAGCGTCGAGAAGGAGGCCGTCACGCACGAGCTCATCTCCGAGGGCGGTGCGTTCGCGCTGTGCATCGTCGATCGTGAGGACCGGGCGATCGTCCGCAAGTTCACGAAGCCGGTCGACGTCGATCTCGAGGCGCGCACGCTGAACGGGTTCCCGTTCCACGACGGCGCATCCGGCGCGCCGATCCTCGATCAGGCGGTCGCCTACGCCGATTGCGAGCTGCACGCGACCGTGGACGTCGGGTCGCACAGCCTGTTCGTCGGTGAGGTCGTCGACGCCGCGTTCCAGAAGGACGAGGAGACGCCGGTCCTGCGGATGGACGACACCCGGATGAGCTACGGCGGCTGACCCGTCCGGCCAGCCGCCGTAGAACACCATCGTTCGCTCGGGCTCCTACCGGTCGCGCACCTGGTTCAGCGCGTCGATGAAGTTCTGGTAGCTCTGGTCCGACGTGTTGCACACGTTGTCGTTCTCGTTGATCTGGGCGTTGATGCCGTCGACCAGGTCGTTGATGTTCGATCCGGCCTGGACGGAGTTCAGCGCCGAGACGATGTTGCTGCGGAGCGTCCGGGCCGAATCGGCGCACGCCTTGAGGTCGTCCGCCGACTGCGCGCCCGTCCGCACGAGGTCACCGAGGATCTCGCCCGCGCCCTGTTGCGTGCCGAGCTCGTCTTCCAATCGCGCGAGATCCTTCGTCGTGGACGCCAGCTCCTTCTGCGCCTTCTCCTTGTCGTCGGCTTCGCTGTTCTTCCCCGTGAAGCTGATGATGGCGAAGATCAGCGCGCCGACGAAGAGCACGCCCGCCACGATGAAAAGGATCAGCCAGATGCCGCCGCCACCGCCGCTCTTCCTTTGCGGCGCGGCGCCGGGCGTCGGAGACGTCGCCGACGGAGGTCCCGGCGGAGGTCCCGGCGGCGGGCCGGGCGGCGTCGGCTGTGTCGGTTGCGTGGGCGTCATGGGTCGTGCTCCTTCATCGCGCGTTCCTGCCGTGCGGTGCGCGGGGAGTCTCCCACGGGTACCCAGGACGCAAACCCGTGCTCACGGGTACGATTTGCACGTGACGGACGTGAGCGATCCGCCGAAGAACCCCGGCGTCGCGTCGCGGTCCCCGCTGCTTCGCAACTGGCGGTACGTGTTGCGGACGAGCAACCCGCCCCACGGGCGCGTCGACGCCGTGTCGCGTTGGCTCGTCATCACGCGTGCGTCGGTGCTGCCGATGACGATCACCGCCGCCGCGATCGCGGGGCTGCTCGCCGCGTTCCATGACGAGAACGTGCGGTGGGGGTTGTTCGCGCTGGCGGCGGTGGGGTTGGTGCTCGCCCACGTCGCGAACAACCTGATGAACGATCTCTTCGACCTCGAGGTCGGCGCCGACTCCGACACCTACCCGCGGGCGCTGTACGCGCCGCACCCAGTGTTGTCGGGGACGATCAGCCGGCGAGGACTGTTGACCGCCGCGCTCGTTGTCAACGCCGCCGATCTCGCGATCCTCGTGGTGCTGACGGCGTTCCGGGGCTGGCCGATGATCGCGTTCGCGCTGAGCGGCTTCGTGCTCTCGGTCGCGTACACGGCGCCCCCGCTCCGGCTGAAGAAGCACGGCCTCGGCGAGCCCACCGTGCTCGTCGTCTGGGGACCGCTGATGGTCGGCGGCGCCTACTACGCGGCCACCGGCCACTTCCCGTTCGGCATCTTCGTGGCGTCGCTCGCGTACGCGCTGCTGTGCACCACCGTGCTCATGGGCAAGCACATCGACAAGATCCCGTGGGACACGCCGGACGGGACGCACACGCTGCCCGTGCTGCTCGGTGAGCGCAAGGCGCGTGCACTCACCCAGGCGATGATGATCTCGTCCTACGTTCTCGTCATCCTGCTGGTGGGCACGGGAACGCTGCCGATCACGGCGCTCATCGTGCTCCTGGCGCTGCCGAAGCTCGCCAAGGTGTGGGGCCCGTACTCGCGACCGAAGCCGGCTGAGCCGCCGGAGAACTTCCCGATCTGGCCGTTGTGGTTCGCGGCGTTGGCCTTCGTCCATACCCGGCGCGCCGGCGGCCTTCTGGTGCTCGGCCTCATCGCGGGTGCCATCCTCGGCTGGTGAGCGCGACGAACGACAACTGAACCTCGGGGGGCGCAATGCTCGAGAGCACGATGCAGGATTTCCCGCTGACCATCGGGATGATCTTCCGGCACGGTCGGACGGTGTTCGGCGACAGCGAGGTCGTGACGTTCCAAGGAGACGGCTGCCGGCGGGCGACGTTCGCCGAGGTTGCCGGCCGCGCCGGGCAGCTCGCCGGCGCGCTCCGACGCCTCGGCATCGAGGCGGGTGACCGCGTCGGCACGTTCCAGTGGAACAACCAGGAGCATCTCGAGGGCTACCTCGCGATCCCGAACATGGGCGCGGTGCTCCACACGCTGAACATCCGCCTTTTCCCGGAGTTGCTCAGCTATGTCGTGAACCACGCCGAAGACCGTGTCGTCATCGTCGACGACAGCCTGATCCCCCTGCTCGCGCGGGTCGCGTCCGACCTCAAGACGGTCGAGCACTACATC
The DNA here is from genome assembly GCA_035641795.1 of Ilumatobacter sp. Lineage (GTDB taxonomy): Bacteria > Actinomycetota > Acidimicrobiia > Acidimicrobiales > Ilumatobacteraceae > Ilumatobacter. Next base: position 4,096 of record DASQTR010000283.1, on the reverse strand, counting down.
GTCGTCGGCGCGGGGGACGCGTCGGCGCTGGCCGACGCCGCCGCCGGAGTCGACGTGCTGCGCTACGACGAGCTCCTCGCGGCGGAGAACCCGGACTTCTCGTGGCCCGACGTGGACGAACTCGCCGCGGCGGCGATGTGTTACACGAGCGGCACCACCGGTAACCCCAAGGGCGTCGTGTACTCGCACCGCTCCACCGTGCTGCACTCGATGAGCGTCAATGCCGGGATCGCCATCGGGCTCACCGAGCACGACCGCGTGCTGCCGATCGTGCCGATGTTCCATGCCAACGCGTGGGGCCTGCCGTACGCGGCGTGGTACGCGGGCGCGAGCTTCGTCATGCCGGACCGGTTCCTCCAGGCCGAACCGCTCGCGAAGCTCATCGAATCGGAGCGGCCCACGGTCGCCGGCGCGGTGCCGACCATCTGGTCCGACCTGTATCGCTACTCGCAGGATCACCCGGTCGACATGAGCTCCTTCCGGCTCGTCGTCTGCGGCGGGTCGGCCGTTCCCCGCAGCCTGATGGAACGGTTCGAAAATGACCACGGCGTCCGGATCATCCAGGGCTGGGGGATGACCGAGACCAGCCCGCTGGCCGCCCTGGCGTACCCACCCCAAGGTGTCGAGCTCGGGACAACGGAAGAGATGGACTGGCGCGCGAACGCCGGCCGGGTGCTCAGCGGTGTCGAGCTGCGCATCGTCGACGACGCCGGCAACCCGTTGCCGTGGGACGGCGAGGCCGTCGGCGAGATCGAGGTCCGCGGTCCGTGGGTCACGGCCAGCTACTACGTCGATCCTGCGCCCGAGAAGTTCGACGACGGCTGGCTGCGTACCGGCGACGTCGGCAGCGTCGAGCCCAACGGCTTCATCCGCATCACCGACCGCGCCAAGGACGTCATCAAGTCGGGCGGCGAGTGGATCTCGACCGTCGAGCTCGAGAACCACCTCATGGCGCACCCCGATGTCGTGGAGGCCGCGGTCATCGGCGTGCCCGACCCGAAGTGGGACGAGCGCCCGCTGGCGTGCGTCGTCTGCACTGAAGGTTCGTCGGTAGATGCCGCCGGCCTGCAGGCGTTCCTCGCCGACAAGGTCGCCAAGTGGCAAGTGCCCGAGCGGTGGGCGTTCATCGACGAGGTGCCGAAGACGAGCGTCGGCAAATTCGACAAGAAGGTTCTGCGCGCCCGTCACACCGATCACGAGCTCACCGTCGAAGAGCTTGGGTAGCGACGCGGCCCGTTCGGCCCGGCAACACAGCGCACCATGATCCTGGCGGCCGAGGATCTCGGCGACCTCGTCAACTTCACGGTCCTGTTGTCGCTGCCGGGCGTGCTCGTCCTCGCCTGGCTCGTCGGGCGGCTGCTCGGCGTCCGGCGGTCGTGGACGGCGACGCTCCTGTCCGGTGTGCTCGGCTGGATCGGGGGCGTCGCGCTCTCGTTCGCGATCGCAAGTCAGCGAACTCCGGTGTCGCAGGGTTTCACGCGCAACGTCTGGTTGTTCTCGACGCTCGGTGTGATGTCGGCGTCCGTCTGGATCGAGCTGCTGGCGAAGCCGGGCACGCTCGCACGCGCTCAGACCGGGCTCACGTCGATCCCGCACCCCATCAAGGCCGTGAAGCGCCGGGGCCGGCGGGTGAGCCGCTACGCGCAGATCACGCGCATCGCGATCCGCAACGGGCTCGGCCCGTCTCTCGGGCTCGGTCGCCACACCGAGAACGGCGAGGTCCGGCAGGTTCCCTTCCCCCGTCGACTGCGGCACTCGCTGGAGGAATGCGGCGGGATGTTCGTGAAGATGGGACAGGTGGCGTCGACACGCTCGGACCTCGTGTCGCCGGACGTCGCCGACGAGCTCTCGCACCTCCAGGACCACGTCGCGCCGGCACCGCCCGACAGCGTGCGCGAGCTCCTCGAGGGGGAGCTGGGCGCGCCGGTCGACGAGGTGTTCGCCGAGTTCGAATGGAAGCCGCTGGCGGCGGCGTCGATCGGGCAGGCGCACCGGGCGCGCCTGCACGGCGGCCAGGACGTGGTCGTGAAGGTCCAGCGGCCCGGCATCGCCAACTCAGTGAACCGCGACCTCGACGTGCTCAACGAGCTCGCGGCCATGGTCGAGCAGCGCACCGCCTGGGGCGCCGACTATCACGTGTCCGACCTCGCCGACGAGTTCTCCGAACGGCTGCGCCAAGAGCTCGACTTCGAGATCGAGGCCCGCAACGCGTCCGACATCGCCGCCAACCTCGCCGGCGACGGCATCGAAGTGCGGATCCCCGCCGTGTTCCACGACCTCACGACCAGCCGCGTGCTGGTGATGGAATGGCTCGACGGCGTGAGCGTGCGCCAGACCGACGAGATCGACGAGCTCGGCGTCGACCGCCGCCAACTGGCGGAGGACCTGCTGCGCTGCATGCTCCAGCAGATGCTCATCGACGCGCAGTACCACGCCGACCCGCATCCCGGGAACGTGATGGTGCTGCGCGATGGACGGCTCGCCCTGATCGACTTCGGCGCCGCCAGCCGCATCGACCCCCTCCAGCAGACTGCGATCCGGGACGTGATGCTCGGCGTGTCGCAGCGCGACGCCGACCTGCTCCGCCAGGCCGTCCTCCAGGTAGCGACGCTTCGTCGTGACATCGACGACGAGGAGCTCGAGCGCGCGCTCTCACGCTTCATGACACGCCACCTCGCGCCCGGGATGGTGCCGAGCGCGGCGATGTTCAACGATCTGCTGCAGCTGTTCTTCACGTTCGGAATCAACCTGCCGCCAGAGCTGAGCACGTTCTTCCGCGCCCTGATCACCTTGGAGGGCACGCTCACGACGCTGTCGCCCGGCTATCCGGTCATCGACCGGGCCGAGGCGATCGCCGCCGAGTGGGTGCGGGCGCGCCTCGCGCCGTCGTCGCTGGAGGAGCTCGCCCGCGAGGAGCTCATCCGCATGGGGCCGTTGCTACGCCGCCTTCCTCGGCGTCTCGACCGGATGGCCAGCCAGATCGAGCGGGGAAACCTGCGAGCGCGTGTCAGCTTGTTCGCCGATCCCCATGACGAGCGCGTCGTCACAAAGCTGGTGAACCGCACTGTGCTCGCCCTCGCCGGCGGGGTCGTCGGCGTCATCGGCGCGATGTTGATCGGCGTCAGCGGCGGGCCGCCCTTCGCCGGCGACACGTCGCTCTACGAGTTCTTCGGCTACTTCTCACTGTTCTGCAGCGTCGTGCTCATCATGCGGGTCATCGTCTCGGTCTTGCACGACGGCGTGAACTGAGTGACGACCCTGCAGGGCGCGACCGTGCGGCTTCGACCGGTCGCCAGGGCCGACATCCCGGAGCTGGCGAGGATCCGTCGGACGCCCGAGGTCCACGAGCACTGGCGGGGCGGAGACGACATGGTCGCCGCCGTCGAGCGGGATCTCGCCGAGCCCGACAGCACGCCGCTGGTGATCGAGCTCGAAGGTCGCGTGGTCGGATGGATCCAATGGGAAGCCGAGGAGGAGCCGGACTATCGCCACGCGAGCATCGACATCTACGTCGATCCGGCGGTGCACGGCCACGGCGTCGGGACCGATGCGCTACGGACGCTGGCGCGTCACCTGATCGTCGACCACGGTCACCACCGGCTGGAGATCGATCCCGCGGCCGACAACGCGCCCGCCATCCGGTGCTACACGAAGGTCGGGTTCCGCCCGGTGGGGATCATGCGCAAGGCCGAACGCGGCAACGACGGCACCTGGCACGACAGCCTGCTCATGGACCTTCTCGCCGACGAGCTCGTCGAATAGCTACTTCACGACGCGATACCTCAGGTGGGTGACGCGAGGGGAGTCGATCACCCGGGTCTTCTCCAGCTCGATGTCCGTGGGCATCTGGTCGAACAACCGGACGCCAGCGCCAAGGAAGACGGGCGCGAGATGGATCTGGAGCTCCTCGAGGAGCCCGGCCCTGAGGAGCTGCTGGACGATGTCGGCGCCGCCCGCGACGTCGACGTCCTTGCCGCCGGCGGCCTCCCATGCCCGCGCCAGCGCACTCTCGATCCCGTCGGTGACGAACGTGAACGTCGTCCCGCCCTCCCTCACGAGCGTCTCTCGCGCGTCGTGCGTGACCACGAAGACCGGC
>DASQTR010000282.1:0-2629 GCA_035641795.1 Ilumatobacter sp. | reverse complement strand
CCCGCCGGCGGGCGAGATACCGCACAGCGCCACAGACGTGTTCGCCGACCGAGCCGGCCGCGCCGGCCTGATCGTGTTGACGGTCGACCCGCGACCGACGTGATCAGTCCACGCTGCTGAGCTCCGGCTCCCGATCGAGCTCCAGCAGCGCCGACACCTCCGTCGCGCCGTGGCGCAGCTCGTCTCGGTCCCGTGGCGACAGGTCAAGGTGGAGCACTTCGACGCGGTGGTCGGCGACGATCCACGTGGCGCGGAGCATGCCGTCGACGAGCACGTGGCCGCGCCCGAGCCGCCCGGGCGGATACAAAGCCCGGAGGTCACGATCGACGAAGCGACTGCGGTCGGCGTGCGCCAGCAGCACGTTGTCGTACTCCGGAAGGAACCGGACGGGAGCATCTGTCGCCGGCTCGGGACGAGGTGCGTCGCCTACGTCGAACAGCTCGCGTCCGCGCTCGTCCCGGAACACGACGAGCTCTGACCGCGCCGCGTCGAAAGCGGCGGCAAGCCCCGTGAGGCGCGACCACGTGGCCATGTCTGCGGGTCGTGCCGGGCCGAACGCGGCGAGATAGCGCAGGACGAGCTGGCTGGGCGTGAGCGAGCGGTTCAGCGGTTCGTTTAGCCACGCTTCGGCGGTTGCCACAGTCACCTGGTTCGCACGGCGCCACATCCCGCGCGGCGGAACCTGCACGAGCGCGAGTCGGTTACGGCAGGCGAACGCCAACGCCGCCGGGTCGAGCTCGGGGAAGCGCTCCGCAAGTTGGGCCTTGAGCTGCGGCTGCGTACGCGGCTCCGCGAGATACTGCCGCGCCCATGCCATGGGTTCGTGGAGGTCGACGTCGCGGAGCAGCGGCGCGAAGTCGCGATGGTTCCGCAGTTCCTGCTCGAGGACCGGCTGGCACACCGGCCAGAGGGCGAGGCAGTCCGCCGCTGTCAGCAGGTGGATCGTGCCGCGAAGTGCCGCCGAGCGGACCACGCGACGATCGAGCAGAAGCGCGTCGAGCTCACGCGTGATGAAGCCGTCGAGCCGGGACCACAGCGCCACGTGCGGGTTCGTCGGCACCTGTGCCTGCAGACCGACGAGATGCCCGATCGCGGCGAGCGAGTCGAGCGACGACCGCTTCAGCAGCAGCTGGCGGGCGAGCGTGGCGCGGTTCAACGCTCGGTCGCTGAGCACCTCCACGGCCGGCGAGCGTACGGGAAGCGCGGTTGGGCGAAACAGCGCTCACGTCTAGGATGATCGACTCAACCGTCTCTAGCTCAACGGCAGAGCAGTGGACTCTTAATCCATTGGTTCTGGGTTCGAATCCCAGGGGACGGACTGCCGTCGGGTTTTGTTTCGCCTGATTGGTGTCGTCGTCGGTTGATGCGTTACGCGGCTTCGGCTGATTGGGTACACCTACTTCGGTTGATGCACTTCGGTTGATGCTGGACACCACTCGAACGCGGGAGCGCGGCCATGCCAACTGGGCTCGACGCGATGCCGCCGCGACGCCACGCTGCGGTATGCGCGGTACGGTTCCGACACGGCCACGATCGACTGTGGAGGTGCCGCATGATCCGGCTCGGACGTCGTTTCGTATTGCTGACGGCCTTGGTGGTGCCCGCGCTGCTTGCGCCGCTCGGTGGCGCAAGTGCTGGGGATTCACCGGTTCGCTTCGCCACGTTCAACGCCTCGCTGAACCGGAACAATGCCGGCCAGGCGCTGGCGGACATGTCCGTGCCTGGCAACGGCCAGGCGGACGCGGTGGCGGAGATCATCCAGCGCATCCGACCTGACGTGCTGCTGATCAACGAGTTCGACTTCTACGCCGACAACGCCCTCGCAGAAGCGTTCCAGACCAACTACCTCGACCGCCCACACAGCCTCGGCGGCCCCACCAGCGAGCCGATCGACTACCCCTACGTCTTCGTGGCCCCGTCGAATACCGGCGTCGCGTCCGGCTTCGACCTCAACAACAACGGTGCCGTCGGCGGGCCGGACGACGCCCTCGGATTCGGCTTCTTCCCCGGCCAGTTCGGGATGGCTGTCTTCTCGCAGCATTCGATCCTCTACGACCAGGTCCGAACCTTCCAGCACTTCCTCTGGAAGGACATGCCAGGCGCCCGCCTCCCCGACGACCCCGCCACGCCTGCACCGGCCGACTGGTACAGCCCGGCCGAGCTCGCCGTCCTACCGCTGTCGTCCAAGAGCCACTGGGACGTCCCGATCGACATCGACGGAACGGTCGTCCACTTCCTGGTCAGCCACCCGACACCACCGGTCTTCGATGGCCTCGAGGACCGCAACGGCACCCGCAACTTCGACGAGATCCGCTTCTGGGCCGACTACATCACCCCGGGCCCGACATCGCGCTACATCTACGACGACGCCACCGTGACGGGCGGCCTAAAGCCCGGCGAACCGTTCGTCATCGCCGGCGACCAGAACTCCGACCCGCTCGATGGCGACAGCATCCCGGGTTCGATCCAGCAACTGCTCGAGCATCCGCTCGTGAACACCAAGGTCACTCCAGACAGCGAGGGTGCCACAGAGGCCGCGGCGTTGCAGGGTGGCGCCAACGCGAGCCACCGTAGTGACCCGAGGTTCGACACCGCCGACTTCGCCGACAACGCACCTGGCAACCTGCGC
>DASQTR010000281.1:0-3355 GCA_035641795.1 Ilumatobacter sp. | reverse complement strand
GTCGCGACTCCCTTCCCGCCGATGAACCCGAGCCAGATCGGGAAGCCGTGGCCGGCGATGACCGCGATCCCGCCGAGCATCAGTTGCCAGGTGGGCCGGTCGCGCAATGCCACCGCCACCGCGCCGCCCTTGGCCGCGTCGATCAGACAGACCGCCACGCCCCAGCCGTGGCCGACGAGGTGGTAGGCGTTGCGGGCGCCGACGTTGCCTTCGCCGGCGACGCGGACGTCGACGCCGGCGACCAGCCGTCCGACGATGTACGCGGACGGGATCGAGCCGATGAGGTAGGCGAGGACGGCGATCACCAGCGCCGTGCCAACTGTGCTGCCCATGGGTATCCCTCCAGGCGCCGGACCCCCTCGCCCGGACCCCCGAAACTTACCTCCCCGGGCGACCCCGGCCCCCGGACACGGCCTCGTCGTTGGAAAAGTCGAACTCGTCCTCGATCTCGTAGATCCCGCGCAGGGCTGTCGACTCGATGACGTCGGCGATCCGGTCGTGACGGACGGCTTCCTGTGCTGCAACACGTTCCATCGTCGCCGGGAGCTCGTCCCGCTCGAGGTCGATCAAGCCGATGGCGAGGATCTCGCGGTCGTCCTCGACGTTGCGGGCGAGGATGGGTCCGCGCCCGGGAAAGCCGAATCCCTTGTCCGGATACCAGGCATCGACGAAGTCGTCGTACGTCTTGCCCGGCTTGAGCCGGCGCACCAGCACCGAGATGAACATCGCGGCGCCTACTCCTCGACGAGCTTCTCCAGCTTCTGGGAGGCCTCGACGAACTCGTCGACCAGGTCGAACATCACGTCGCGCACCGGACGCACCTTGTTCATGCGGCCGACGATCTGGCCGACCGGCATCGTCGTCAGCTCCTTCACGTTGTACTTGTTGATCCGGCGCATGGCGTCGTTGATGAGCATGAACTGCAGCGGCATCGGCAGCGTCCCCGGCGAGTCTTCGCGCTCCCACGCCTCCGTCCATTCCGTGCGCAGCATGCGGGCCGGCTTGCCCGTCCAGCTGCGCGACCGGACCGTGTCGCGTGCGCCCGCCTCCAACAGCTTCTCCATCGCCATCGGCCCGGTGTCGCTCTCCGCCGTCGTGAGCCAGATCGAGCCGGTCCACACGCCCTCGCACCCGAGCGCGAGCGCGGCCGCGATCTGACGCCCGGTCCCGATCCCGCCGGCCGCGAGCACGGGTGTCGGCGCCACGGCGTCGACCACGTCGGGCCACAGGATCAGCGACGCCACATCGCCGGTGTGGCCGCCGGCCTCGGTGCCCTGCGCGACCACCACGTCGACGCCCTGGTTCACGTGACGCTCGGCCTGCTGCACGCTGCCGCTCAGCGCGGCGACCTTCACGCCGTGCTCGTGGGCGAGGTCGACGACGTCCTTGGGCGGTGGGCCCAGCGCGTTCGCCAACAGCTTGATCGGGTGCTCGAGCGAGATCTGCACCTGCTCGCGCCCCTTCTCGTGCACCCATCCGAGCAGCCCCTCCGACTGCTCCTCGTCGGGGAGCGGCGGCACGTGGTGCTCGTCCAGCAGCTTGTTGATCCAGTCGCGATGCTGCTGCGGGATCATCTCCTTGAGCTGCTCGCCCATGCGCGCCGGGTCGAGCTCGCCCGCGCCGGCATACTTCGCCGGCATCACGACGTCGACGCCGTACGGCTTGCCGTCGACGTGCTCGTCGATCCAGTTCAGCTCGATCTCGAGCTGCTCGGGCGAGAACGCCAGCGCGCCGAGCACACCGAGGCCGCCCGCCTTGCTGACCGCGGCGACGACGTCGCGGCAGTGGCTGAACGCGAAGATCGGCAGATCGATGCCGAACGTGTCGCACACACGGGTCTTCATGCCTGAACCTCCGCCATCGTGGCCACCTTCTGGGCCCACGGGTAGTCGGGCTTGCCGCTGGGGGAGCGCTGGACAAGCTCGACGAGGTGCAGCTCCCGCGGGAGCTTGTACCCGGCGAGCCGGGTCCGGCAGTGCTCCTGCAGGTCGTCGAGCGTGGGCGTGGCGTCGTCGCGCGGCTGCACCACGGCGGCGACGCGCTGGCCCCACCGCTCGTCGGGGACACCGACGACGACCGCGTCGTATACCGCCGGGTGCGACTTGACCGCCGCCTCGACCTCCTCGGGGAAGATCTTCTCGCCGCCCGAGTTGATGGAGACCGAGCCCCGACCGAGCAAGGTGATCGTGCCGTCGGCCTCGATGGTGGCGAAATCACCCGGGATCACGTAGCGCGTGCCGTCGGGCGCGGTCAGGAACGTCTCCGCGGTCTTCTCGGGATCCTTGTAGTACTCGATCGGAATGTTGCCCTTGCGGGCGACCTTGCCGACGACGCCCGATCCCGGTTCGATCTCGCGCAGGTTCTCGTCGAGCACGACGGAATCGCGCACCGCGGTGACCGTCGGCCCGCCCTTCATCGCCGTCTTGCCCGGTTGCACGAGTGTGTAGCCGTTGGCGCCGCTCTCGGACGCGCCGATCGCGTCGGACAGCATGAGATTCGGGAACCGCTCGAAGAACTGGTCCTTCACCGACGGCGAGAACACCGCCGCCGTGCTCGACACCGCCACGAGAGACGACAGATCGTACTCGTCGCCCCGTTCCTGGATCGTCTCGATCAGGGGACGACCCATGGCGTCGCCCGTGATCATGATCAGGTTGACGCTCTCCTCGCCGACGAGCTGCCAGACGCGGTGCGGATCGAACTTCGACACGAGCACGATCTTGTTGCCCACGAAGCTGCCGCCCATGACGGACCACTGGCTGGCGCCGTGCATGAGCGGCGCGATCGGCAAGGCGGTCGTCTGCCCCTGGGCGAGACCCTTCTCCACCATCTGCTCGGGGCGGTCGACGCGCGTGCCCGCGACCACGTCGATACCGCCACCGAGGGCGTAGAACACGTCCTCATGCCGCCACACGACACCCTTGGGCATGCCGGTGGTGCCGCCCGTATAGAGGATGTAGCGGTCGTCGGGGGAGCGGGGCGCGAAGTCGCGCTCGGGGGAGCCGGAGGCCATCGCCGCCTCGAAGTCGAGCGCGTCGACGCCGGTCAGGTCGGCTCCGCTGCCGTCGTCGACGACGATCGCATGGCGCAGCATCGGCAGCTCGTCACGCACGCCGCCGACGCGGGGCGCGAACTCCCGCTGGAAGACGAGGGCGACGAGGTCGGCGTTGTCGAAGAGGTACCGGAGCTCGTCCTCGACGTAGCGGTAGTTGATGTTGACCCACACCGCACGGAGCTTGAACACGGCCCACAGGGTCTCGATCCACTCGACCGAGTTATAGGCGTAGATCCCGACGTGGTCTCCCGGCCCGACGCCCTCGGCGGCGAGGTGGTGGGCGAGCCGGTTGGCCCGCTG
>DASQTR010000280.1:0-5125 GCA_035641795.1 Ilumatobacter sp. | reverse complement strand
GCCTTCTTGCCGACCTCCAGCGAGCCGATCTCATCCTGCATCAGCAGCGTGCGCGCCCCGCCCAGCGTCGCCATCTCGTACGCCATCTCGGCCGGGAACATCTGCGGGTCCTGGCGGCCGTCCTTGAACAGGCCCGCGACGAGGTAGGTCGCGCGGTGCAGGTCGGAGTAGTTGGAGGCGTTGTTGCCGTCGGTGCCGATCGAGACGTTGATGCCGGCCTGCACCATCTCCGGCATGCGGCCGATACGGGTCACGCCGTAGCTGACCTTGAGCGCCGTGGTCGGGCAGTGGGCGACAGACACCTGTGCGCGTGCCATGACCTTGATCTCCTCGTCGTCGACGTGCACGCAGTGCGTCATCGCCACGTCAGGGGCGAGCACGCCGAGCTGGTCGAGATGGATCATCGGCCGCTGCCCGAACTCGGCGATGAACCCGTCGGGGTCGATCTTGGCAGGCGACATGTGGAAGCTCATGCCGACACCGTGTTCGCTGGCGAGCTGGCGGGCGGCGTTCCACAACGGGTCGGAACACGTCGTGTGGCCGACGACGATCGACCACGTGCCGATCCGTCCGTCGGCGACCGATCGGAAGTCGGAGAGCTGGCGCTCGAGGTGGCCGATCGCTTCGTCGGTGTTCTGGCGGTAGACGTCTGGCTCGGGCGGCAGGTCCCACACCCAGCGCCCGAGGCGACCGCGGATGCCGACCTCGATCAAGGCGTCGACGACGTCGTCGAGGAAGCGGATCGTGCCCGCCTCGAGGAACGAGGTAGTGCCCGACTTGAGCATCTCGACCGCCGCCAGTTGCGCCGAGAGGCGTTCCTCCGCCGCGGTGTGGACGGAGTACAGGCGGCACAGCCAGACGAACACGTTCTCCTCGAACGGCGTGTCGTCGGGGACGTAGCCGCGGGTGAGCGGCTCGCCGGTGATGTGGATGTGCGTATTGATCATCCCGGGGGTGACCACGAAACGCTCGCCACCGGCACGCTGCGCATCGGGGTGCCGTGCCGCGAGGTCGGCGGCCTTGCCGACGTCGACGATCCGGTCGCTGTCGATGACGATCGCGCCATGGCGGATGATGTCGCGCGTGGCGTTCATCGTCACGACGTGGGAACCGGCGATCAGCGTCTTGGCCACACGGCGAACCTAGGACGTGATCGGAGACGTCGCCCTGTCGGGGCTCCTTTCACGTCCGCTCACGTCCCGTGATCATTGGTCACCTCGCCTACGGCTCGGCTCCGTGTGAAACTGCGTGCGTGGAGAAACGGAAGGTGGGGTCGTCGGGCATCGAGGTCGGCGCGTTCGGGTTGGGGACGATGATGTTCGGGGCGTGGGGCAACCCCGACCGCGAGCAGTGCCGCCGGATGCTCGACATGGCGCTCGACGCCGGCATCACGCTCGTCGACACCGCCGACATCTACGACTTCGGCGTATCAGAGGACATGCTCGGCGAGTTCCTCGCCGGTCGCCGCGACCGGGTCGTGCTGGCAACCAAGTTCGGCAACGCGATGGACGACGACCCGCTCCACCGCGGTGGCTCGCACCGCTGGGTGCGCGAGGCGGTCACCGGCAGCCTGCGGCGCTTGCGGACCGATCACATCGACCTCCACCAGATGCACCGGCCCGACCCCGACGTGCCGTTCGAGGAGACGCTCGGCGCGCTCGACGAGCTCGTACGCGAGGGCCTGGTGGGCGCCGTCGGCACGTCGTGCTTCCCGTCGGAGCAGCTGGTCGAGGCGCAGTGGATCGCGGCGCGGCGCGCTTTCATGCGGCCGACGAGCGAGCAGCCCCCGTACTCGATCCTGTGCCGTGGCGTCGAGCGCGCGGTGTTCCCGATGTGTCGCCGCTACGACGTCGGCGCCTTGGTTTGGGCACCGCTCAACGGTGGCTGGCTGACCGGCAAGTACCGCCGTGGCGAGGCGCCGCCCACTGCTTCGAGGGCCGACCGTGAGCCCGATCACTTCGATCACGGCAGCGACTGGCGCGAGGCCAAGATCGATCTCGTCGAGCAGCTCGATAAAGTCGCCACCGAGGTGGGCGTGTCGTTGACCGGTCTCGCGCTCGCGTTCGCACTGGCGCACCCGGCGGTGAGCTCGGTGCTGATCGGTCCACGTACGCCGGAGCAGTTGGCTGATCTCCTAAACCTCGCCGACGTACGCCTCGACGACGACACGCTCGACGCAATCGACGCCATCGTGCCCCCAGGAACCGACGTCAATCCCGCCGACGCCGGCTACACACCAAGCTGGCTGGAACCGGCCCGACTGCGGGGTGTCTGACACCCGCGGGGTGTCTGACACCAGATGTTCAGTGGGCGTCTTTATATGGCCAGCGGTGGGGGACTTCGATTCCTGCCCTCGCCAGTAGGGCTTCTTGCGCCTCTCCGGCTGCCTGCTCGAGTGCTACTTCGTCCACCAAGGTGCTCACACCTGTGGCGATGACCTGGCGACCGGCGACCCACACGTCTCTCACGGATCGCCCGTCGGTTCCCCAGACGAGCTGCAGCCCGACGTCGCCACGCGGCGTCCAGCCCCATCCCGACGCGCGGTGCACGACGAGATCGGCCTGCTTGCCAGGCTCGATCGATCCGATCCGGTCCGCCATGCCGACTGCCTCGGCACCGGCGATCGTGGCCAGTTCGAACGCGTCGTGGGCGCCGAACCGCTCCGGATCGACGCGGCCGTCGCGGGCGATGCCGGCGGCGACCGCCGCCGCGCGAAGGATGTCGGCCGTGTCGCCGGCGTTGGACGCGTCACAGCCGAGGGCGACCCGCCCGCCGCGCTCGACGATGTCGGCGTGGCGGCCCACCCGCGTCACGCCCTGGCCGAGCCGCAGATAGGCCCAGGGGCAATAGGCGATCGCCGTGCGAGACGACAGCACGAGCTCGATCTCCGACTCGTCGAGCCACACGCCGTGGGCGAGCAGCAGGTGCGGTCCGAGCACGCCGAGGTGGTCGAGGTGCACGACCGGTCGGCGGCCACAGCGGGCCATGTAACGCTCCGGGTCGGACGACGTGGGGGAGAGGTGCATCGTCATCGACGTGCCGAGCTGGCGCGCGAGGTCGGCGGCGCCGGCCAGCAACTCGTCGGAGGCGAGGTCGTGACCCACCAGCGTGACCCATCCCTCGACGAGCCCGCCGGCGGGAAAGCGTTCGACGACGGCGCGCTGGCGGTCGAGCACCTCGTCGCACGGGGCGGCGTAGGGCCCGATCTCGATGTCCCAGCCCCACGTGCCGATCGTGCCGCGCAGGCCTGCCGCCACGACACCCGCCGCCATGCGGTCAGGGTGGGCGACGGTGCCCGCCTCGATCACCGTCGTGACGCCGTTGCGCAGCGACTCGACCGCGCCCATCGTCGCCGACAGCTCGTCGTCGTCACCGGTGTGGGCGCCGTGCAGGGGCACCGACCATTGGAAGATCGATGCCCCCGGTGGAAGCAGATCGGGGATACAGCTGCGGACGAGCGGGTCGCCGGTCATGTGCTGGTGCGCGTTGACCATGCCAGGTGTGACGACGCAGCCGGTCGCGTCGTGGACGACCGCGCCCGGATGCTCGGCGAGCAAGGTGGTGCTGCTGCCTGCGGCGATGATTCCGCCCTCGTCGAACACGACCGCACCGCCCACCAGCACCTCGCGGTCGAGGTTCATCGTCACGACGTCGCCGTGGGCCACGATCTGCTTCACAATGCGCCTCCTCGACCGGTCCTGGTCGAGGACCGGGCTCCTAGTGTTGGGTCGTGGCCGACCGCGTCAACCCCGTGATCTTCGTCGACATCCCGTGCACCGACCCGGAGGCCATGTCGAACTTCTACGCCGAGCTGTTCGGCTGGACCTTCAACCGGCGCCCAGCGGATGAGTTCCACGAGGTGCTGCCCGGCGTCAAACCCAACCTCGGCATCCACCGCAGCGACACGGCGATGAGCGGCCCCGTGCCGCGCATCTACGTCATGGTCGACGAGCCGCCGGCTTACCTCGACAAGGCAGTTGCGATGGGGGCGAGCGTGCTGTGGGAGGAGCGGCCCTGGGAGGAGTTCAACGCCCGCTACGCGGCCTTCCGCGATCCCTGGGGCAGCGAGGTCTGCCTCTGGCGCGACAAAGGCACCTACAAGGGCGCGGGTGCGCCCTCCTGACAGGAGAACCACAGACATGACATCGACCGAGACCAGATCAGCCGGCGCGACGCCCACGTTCACCGAATCACTGCTGACGCACATCGCGCTGCCTGTGCGCGACCTCGAGCCCACGCTGGCGTTCTTCGCCAAGTACACGAAGCTGGTGAACATCCATGAGCGGCAGGACCCCGAGACCGGCCTGCGTACCGCCTGGCTCGCCAACGCGAGAGACATCACCGACGCCGGTGCACGCTTCGTGATCGTGCTGATCCACGGCAAGCTGCCCACGAAGATCACTGGCGAGATCAAGGAGCAGTACGGCTTCCTGAAGTCGATCTCGCACCTCGGAATCTCGGTCGAGAGCAGGGCGGAAGTCGACCGTCTCGCGGAGATGGCCCGCGAAGACGGCTGCCTGCTGCTGGGTCCGATGTACCGCAACGAGGTCGTCGGCTACATCTGCGTCGTCACAGACCCCGACGGCAACAACATCGAGTTCTCGGTCGAGCAGGTGCTCGGCTAGCACGTGAACTCGTCGGCCGCGAGCGGCGTCGCCACGTCCTCGCGGACGAGGCGCATGATGTGCGCGGCGCGGCCCTCCCATGTGGTGGCGGGACCGACGCGGAAGAAAGGCGAGCGCAGGTTGCGCATCAGCTCGGTCACCATGTCGGTGTCCTCGCGGTTGGTGGTCGCCAGGTTCTCGAGGTCGGCCTCCTGCTGTTCGAGTGTGCGGTTCAGGCCGTAGATCCGTGAGAAGAGCCGCGTGCGGTCTGGCGCGATCGGGTCGGCGCGGACCATGATCAGCACCGTCGGGTACGGCAGCGGTGTGAGGTTGGGGTAGATGTAGTCGGCGTAATGACCGCGGAGCGCTTCGGGGTCGAGGTCCGTCCGACCTTGGGTCATGTCCACGCCGTCGGGATGCGGCTTGTACCCGCTACACGTGTGCCCCTCGAAGCGCACGATCGTGTCCATCGACTTGCGTTGCGAGTTCAAACGGCGGTGCACGAATCGCACGTGGTAGTC
>DASQTR010000279.1:0-5504 GCA_035641795.1 Ilumatobacter sp. | reverse complement strand
GCCCGCCGACCGTACCCGCGTGATCTACCCACCCGAGCCGCTCGCCGGCATCGGTGACCTCGACGGCGCGATCCGCAACGCGCTCGTCAACCCGATCGAGATGGATCCCTTGCCGGCGCTGCTGCGGCCGGGCATGAAGCTGACGATCGCGTTCGACGATGCCAGCCTGTCGCTGCCGAAGATGCGGCGTCCCGACAACCGTCAGCGGATCATCGAGGCCGTGCTCGATGCCGCCGCCGCGGCGGGCGTCGACGACATCCAGATCATCGCCGCCCTCGGCCTCCATCGCCGGATGCACGAGTACGAGCTGCGGCACGTGCTCGGCGACCGCGTGTACGACGCCTTCCACCCGCGCGGGATGCTGTATCAGCACGACGCCGAGGACCCCGACAACCTCACCGTGCTCGGCAAGACCGACGAGGGCGAGGTGGTCGAGATCAACAAGCGCGCCGCCGACTCCGATCTGATCGTCTACGCCAACGTCAACCAGGTCGCCATGGACGGCGGCTGGAAGTCGATCATCACCGGCCTCGCCTCGTATCGCTGCCTCAGCTTCCATCACAATCCCGAGGCGCTGCAGAACACACGCAGCCTGATGGGACATCGTGACCACAGCGCGCTGCACAAGAGCATCTGGCGGATGGGCAAGGTGCTGCGCGAGCAGGGCCCCCCGATCTTCCAGATCGAGTCGTCGATCAACACCGAGGCGTTCCCGTCGCCGTTCGACTTCCTCCGTAAACGGGAGTGGGAGTGGAACGCCAAGGACCGCGCCACCTACCTTGCCGCCACGGCGTCGCTCAAGCGCATGCCAAACCGCGCCAAGCGCAAGATGTTCCACTCGATCGAGGCGCCCTACGCCACCACCAGCGTGCAGGCCGGCTTCACACCGGCCGTGCACGACGCCACCCTCGAGCACGTCTACCGCCAGCACATCGTCGAAGTCGAGGGCCAGACCGACATCCTCACGATGGGCATCCCCTTCATCAGCCCGTACAACCCCGAGGGCATCATGAACCCGATCCTCGTCATGTGCATGGGGCTCGGCTACCTGTTCAACATGTACCGCGACAAGCCGCTCGTGCGCGAGGGCGGGGTGGTGATCATGACCCACCCGACCTACCGCGAGTTCAACCCGGTCCACCACCCCAGCTACATCGACTTCTTCGACGAGGTGCTCGCCGACACCACCGACCCGGCCGTGATGTCGGCCAAGTGGGAGCGCAAGTACGCCGAGGACGAGTGGTACCGCCACCTCTACCGCACCGGCAACGCCTACCACGGCGTGCACCCGTTCTACGCGTGGTACTGGGGCGCCCACGGCCAGCAGTGGGCAGGACGCGTGATCATCGTCGGTGGCGACCCACCGACCGTACGGCGGCTCGGCTTCACCCCGGCGAGCACGATGGACGACGCCTTCGAGATCGCCAGCGACATCGTCGGCCGCTCCCCGACCATCTCCCACCTCCACGTCCCGGGCGTGCTCGTCGCCGACGTCAAGTGAGCCCAATCCGATGAACAACAACCTGCGCCGCGCCCAGCACATCGCCGGCCGAGCGGAGTCGCTCGTGCGCACCGCCGCCAAGCCGCTACGCAGTTACGGGTTCCCGTACCGCGCGCCGAATGTGCCGAAGGGTGTGGCGGTGCCGAAGAAGCGCAACCGGCTCGGCGCCGACTACGACACCGGGTGGGCGCGCACGCCGGTCGCCAACGCCGCGCGATCGGTGATCACAGAGGGTCCGTTGCGGCTCATGGTGCGCGGCCTCGCCTCGCCCGAGGTGACCGGCCTCGACCGGCTCCACCACCTGACGCGGGGCAACCATCCGCCGCCCGCGATCTTCACGCCCAACCACCACAGCCATCTCGACACGAGTTTGATGATCCGTTCGATCCCGCGTTGTTGGCGACGCAACCTGGTCGTGGCCGCCGCCGCCGACTACTTCTTCGACAAGCAATGGAAAGCCACGCTGTCGGCGCTTTCCTTGAACGCGATCCCGATCGACCGCGAGGTGACGGGCCGCCGGTCGAGCGACATGTTCCGCGACCTGATCGCGGATGGCCACAGCGTGCTGATCTATCCAGAGGGTGGCCGCTCGCCCGACGGCTGGGGGCAGGAGTTCAAAGGCGGCGCCGCATACCTGTCGGCGCGCACGGGTGCGCCGATCATCCCCGTCTTCATCGACGGCACGGGCCCGATCTTCGGCAAGGGGATGAAGCGCCCCAAACCCGGCCGCACCAAGGTCGTGTTCGGCGCACCGCTGTGGCCAAGCGAGGACGAGAACACGCGGCGCTACAACGCCCGCGTGGAAGCAGCCGTCACCCGGCTCGGTGACGAGGCGCTCACCGACTACTGGACCGCCACGCGACGCGCGGCGCAGGGCACGAACCCGTCGCTCGCCGGGCCGGAGTACAACGGCTGGCGCCGCCAGTGGGAACTCGGTGAGCAACGCAAGCTCGGAGCGGCCGGATTGAGAAGGCGCCAGAAACGCCGCTGGCCGGATCTCGGCTGAGCCGATTGCGTCAGCAGCTGCCGTTGGCGGGAATCGAGAGCGACGACCCGATCAGGAAGTTCTGGTAGGCCGGGTTGCCGGCGTTGGCGGCGGCCAGCTCGTCGACCGTGATCGCGTACTGGTTGGCAACGCGCGTCGGGTTGTCACCCGATTCGATCACGTGCGTGCAACCCTCGCCAGCGGCCGCCGTGGTTTCGGTCGGCGTCTCGCCCCCACCGCCGGTATCGCCGCCGGTATCGCCGCCGGTGTCGCCGCCACCGGTGTCAGGCGTCGCCGACGGGACCCTCGATTGCGGTGGAATCTTCACCTCGGCGCCAGGCAGGATGACGTGGTTGATGCCGTCGGTCCAGGCGTTGTAGTTGATCAGCGCGTCAAGCGTGATCCCGTACGTCGAGGCGATTCTCGACAGCGAGTCGCCGGCGACCACGACGTGGATCTGCTCGGTCGGCGAGACCTGGCCCTCGATCGGAGTAGTCGGCAACGTGCTCGTCGTCGTGGTCGTGATCGGGTCTTCCACGACGTAGCTCGTGGTCTGCACGGTGCCGAGCGTCGTGCGAGCTCCCTCGGCATCGCCGCCGCAACTGGTCAGCGACAGGAAGGGAGAGGCGGCAATGGCAGCGAACGCGAGCGTTCGTGGAAAACGCATGGCCGTCAGCGTAGGTCGGCGGCCGTCGGGACAGACGTCACTGCTGTCACATGAGCGGCCGCGTCGTCGGTTCGATGGGCTCGGGCAGCTTGGTCTCACCCATCAGGTAGCGATCAGCGCCTGCCGCGGCGGACCGACCCTCGGCGATCGCCCAGACGATCAAACTCTGCCCACGACCCATGTCTCCGGCGACGAACACGCCCGGGACCCGGGTCATGAAGTTCGTGTCGCGGGCGACGTTGCCGCGCCCGTCGAACTCGACGCCGAGCTCGTCGAGCCACGAGCCGCGCTCCGGCCCGACGAATCCCAGTGCCAGCAGGACATGGTCGGCCGGCAACTCGCGCTCGGTGCCCTCCACTTTGACGAACCTGCCGTCGACCATTTCGACGTCGTGGATCAGTAGCGCGCGGACATGTCCGTCGGCATCACCGATGAAGCGTTCGGTGTTTACGGAGTAGATCCGCTCACCACCCTCGGCATGCGCAGACGTCACCTTGAAGGTGAACGCGTACTGCGGCCATGGGTTGGTGTCGGCGCGATCGTCAGGAGGGCGAGGGAGGATCTCGAGCTGCGTCACCGACGCGGCACCCTGGCGATGGGCGGTACCGAGGCAGTCGGCGCCCGTGTCGCCGCCGCCGATGATCACCACGTGCTTGCCGTTGACGTCGATCGGCGAGTGGTCGATGTCGCCGAGCTGCACCCTGTTGCTGTGCGGCAGGTACTCCATCGCCTGATGGATGTCGGCGAGCTCGCGACCGGGCACCGGAAGGTCACGCCAGGCGGTCGCTCCGCACGCCAGGACGATCGCGTCGTACGACGCCTGCAGCACGGTCGCGTCGACGTTGTGGCCCACCACCGCGTTGGTGCGGAACTCGGTGCCCTCCGCCTGCATCTGCTCGAGCCGGCGGTCGATGTGGCGCTTCTCCATCTTGAACTCGGGAATGCCGTAGCGCAGGAGACCGCCGATGCGGTCGGCGCGCTCGAGCACGACCACGTCGTGTCCGGCGCGGGTGAGTTGCTGTGCAGCGGCGAGGCCGGCCGGCCCGGAGCCGACCACGGCGACGCGCTTGCCGGTCTTCGCCGTGGGGCGGTGCGGCGTTACCCAACCCTCGTCGAAGGCCTTGTCGATGATCTCGACCTCGACCTGCTTGATCGCCACCGGCGGCTGGTTGATCCCCAGCACGCAGGCCGACTCACACGGCGCCGGGCAGAGGCGGCCGGTGAACTCCGGAAAGTTGTTGGTGGCGTGGAGACGGTCGATCGCGTCCTGCCAGTGGCCGCGGTACACGAAGTCGTTCCAGTCCGGGATCAGGTTGCCGAGCGGACAGCCGTTGTTGCAGAACGGGATGCCGCAGTCCATGCAGCGACCGGCCTGACGTCGCAGCTTGTCCGGCGGAAAGTCCTCGTACACCTCCTTCCAGTCGCGCAGCCGCACCGGCACCGGCCGGTACTGCGGCAGCTCACGCTCCCACTGCATGAAGCCGGTGACCTCACCCACGTGCAGCCTCCATGATCTTGGCTACCGTCGTCGGCTCGTCGAGGCCCGCGGCGTCCGATTCGCGGATGACGGCGAGCACGCGCTTGTAGTCGGTCGGCATCACCTTGCGGAAGTGGCTCACCTCGACGCTCCAGCTGGCGAGCATGCCCTTGGCGACGGCGGAGTCGGTGTAGGCCAGGTGCCGCTCGACGATCTCGTGCAGGTAACGCCGGTCGCCCTCGTCGAGCTGCTCGACCTGGACCATCTCGTAGTTGACCTTGCGGTCGAAGTTGCCCGCCGGGTCGTACACATAGGCGATACCGCCGGACATGCCGGCGCCGAAGTTGCGGCCCGTGTCGCCGAGCACCACCACCCGCCCACCGGTCATGTACTCGCAGCCGTGGTCGCCGACGCCCTCGACGACCGCGCTGGCGCCCGAATTGCGCACGCAGAAGCGCTCGCCGACGATGCCGCGCAGGAAGATCTCGCCGCCCGTGGCGCCATACCCGATCACGTTGCCGGCGATGATCTGGTCTTCCGCCACGAACGGCGACGACACGGGCGGACGCACGATGATGCGCCCGCCCGACAGACCCTTGCCGAGGTAGTCGTTGGCGTCGCCCTCTAGACGCAGCGTGATGCCATGCGGCACGAAGGCTCCGAAGCTCTGACCGGCCGAGCCGCGGAAGGACACGTCGATCGTCCCGTCGGGCAGACCGTCACCCTCCCAGCGCTTCGTGACCTCGTGGCCGAGCAGCGTGCCGACGGTTCGGTCGGTGTTGCGTATCGGCATGTCGATGGTCACCGGTTGCGCGTCGAGGATCGCCGGCTGGGCGAGCCTGATCAGCTCCTGGTCGAGCGCCTCGTCGATGCC
>DASQTR010000278.1:0-2880 GCA_035641795.1 Ilumatobacter sp. | reverse complement strand
GCGTCTCGACGGTGGCCTCGACGATCTCAGGTAGCACATACGGATCGTCCGCCGACGGTGGACGACTGGGCGCCGTCGGCTCCGCCGCTGGCGTCTCCTGCACCTGCTCGGGCAGCTTCGGCGTTGCCTTGAAGATCTCGTCGAGCGCATTCGACAGGCGTGAGGACACGTCGTCCGGGTTGCTCACCTGCCCGAGTGTACGAGCGCGTCATGGTTCGTCGGTGGCACGTGCGGTCGCCCGCTGCTCGCCGACCTGCACGGTGACCGTCACGTCGTGTCCCGAACGCGACCAGGCGACGACCGTCGCGTCGTTGGCGGCAGCGATCGCGCCTGACGCCGCCGCACCCCCGCTCACGCCGGCGAGCGCGGCGGCGTCGGCGGCGTTCTGGGCGCGGGCGTGGTCGAGCAACGCCGTCAGCACCGGCAGCAGCGCCAGCGTGACAGCCGCAGTGAACGCGACCCCGACCAGCATGACGAACACGAGCATCGAACCGCGATCGCGCACGCGGCACCTCCGACCGGTAGGCAGCGAGTTCGGCGGCCTCGGCCGCGATCTGCGAAGCGTCAGTCTTCTGAGGCGATGATCGGCGCCACGCTGGCGACCGTCTGGCCGTCGTCGAGGTTCATGATCCGCACGCCCGTGGCGTCACGGCCCTGCGACGAGATGTGGCGGACCTCCATGCGGATCGTCACTCCACCGGACGAAACGGCGACGATCTCGTCGTCGAGACCGACCATGAAGGCGGCGATGACGTTGCCCTTCTTGCCGGTGAGCTTGATGCCGCGCACGCCCTGGCCGCCGCGGCCCTGGACGTTGAAGCGGTCGAGCTGCGTGCGCTTGCCGTAGCCGGACTCGGTCATGATGAGGATCGCCGTGTCGTCACGGGCGACGTCGCACGACACAACCGCGTCGCCGCCGTTCTTGAGCTTCATGCCACGCACGCCGGCCGCGCTACGGCCCATGGCGCGGACGTCGCGCTCGTGGAACCTGATCGTCATGCCGTCGCGGCTGACCATGAAGATGTGGTCATCGCCGGACGTCTCGATCACCTTCACGAGCTCGTCGCCGTCGTTGAGGTTGATGGCGATGATGCCGTCGCGACGCGACGAGTCGTAGTCGTGGAACGCCGTCTTCTTGACGGTGCCGTTGCGGGTGGCGAAGAACAGGAAGCGCTCGCCGGCGAAGTCACGCGTGTCGATGATCGCCTGAATCTTCTCGTTGGTCTGCAACGGCAACAGGTTGACGATCGGCATGCCCTTTGCGGTGCGCTCGCGCTCCGGGACGTCGAGCGCCCGCAACCGGTACACCTTGCCGCGGTTCGAGAAGAACAGCAGGTGGGCGTGGGCGGTGGTGAAGATCACGTGGCGCACGATGTCGTCGGCCTTGAGCTTGGCGCCGGAAACACCGCGCCCGCCGCGACCCTGCGTCTTGAACGCCGAAGCCGGGATCGCCTTGACGTACTGCGCATCGGTCATCACGATCACGAGCTCTTTGTCGTCGACGAGATCCTCTATCGACATCTCGCCGTCGTCGTAGGTGAGCTCGCACACACGCGGCTTGGCGAACGCCTCCTTGATCGCCTGCATCTCGTCCTTGATGACCTGGCGCAACTTGCCGTCGTCGGCGAGGATGCTCTCGAAGTCCTCGATGCGGACACGCACGTCGGCGAGCTCGGTCTCGAGGTCGATCCGGCTGAGCCGGGTCAGCTGGCGCAGCTGCATGTCGAGGATGTCGATCGCCTGCATCTCGGTGAACTCGTACGGTGCCGCCATCAGGCCCGCCTTCGCCGCCGCCGGGTCGTCGCTGGCGCGGATGAGGGCGATGATCTGGTCGATCACGTCGAGGGCCTTGATCCGGCCCTCGAGGATGTGTTCGCGACGGCGAGCCTTGTCGAGCCGGAACTTGGTGCGGCGGGTGACGACCTCGACCTGGTGGCGGATGTACCCCTCGAGCGCACTCGCCAGGTTCAGCGTGCGCGGCACACCGTCGACGAGGGCGACCATGTTGATGGGGAACGACGTCTGCAGCTGCGTCAGTTTGAACAGGTTGTTCATCACCACGTTGGCATTGGCGTCGCGCTTGAGGGTGATCACGAGATGGGTCTTGCCGCCTGCCGACCCATCGTTGACGTCGGCGATGCCCTCCAGGTCGCCGGCGGTGACGAGCTCCTCGATGCGCCCGGCGATCGACGAGCAGCTCGTCTGGTACGGCAACTGTGTGACGACGATCTCGAAGCGACCGTTCTTGCCCTCCTCGATCACGGCCTTGGCGCGCGTCTTCACGCTGCCGCGGCCGGTGCGGTAGGCGTCGATGATGCCGGCCCGGCCCAGGATCTGGCCGCCGGTCGGGAAGTCCGGTCCCTTGACGAACTCCATCAGCTGGTCGGACGTCGCATCGGGATGATCGATCTTGTGGATCGTGGCGTCGATCACCTCGGCCAGATTGTGGGGCGGGATGTTGGTCGCCATCCCCACCGCGATCCCCTGGCTGCCGTTGACGAGCAGGTTCGGGAACCGCGCCGGCAGCACCGTCGGCTCCTCGGTAGACCCGTCGTAGTTGGGGACGAGATCGACCGTGTCCTCGTCGATATCGGCCAGCAACTGCATCGCCAGCGGATGCAACCGGCATTCGGTGTACCTCTCGGCGGCCGGGCCGAAGTCTGGGCTCCCGTAGTTCCCGTGGAAATCGATCAGCGGATGGCGCAGTGAAAACGGCTGCGCCATGCGCACCAGCGCGTCGTAGATCGCGGAGTTCCCGTGCGGGTGATAGCGCGCCATCGTGTCGCCGGTGACGCGCGCACACTTCACAAATGGGCGGTCGGGCCGGAAGCCCTGCTGCTCCATGTCCCAGATGATCCGCCGGTGCACCGGCTTGAGGCC
>DASQTR010000277.1:0-13175 GCA_035641795.1 Ilumatobacter sp. | reverse complement strand
AGCGCCCGATCGATGTACTGGGACAGTCCCGGCCGCCGAAGGGTCAGGGAGAGGTTGAGTTGGTGAAGCCGTCGAGCCGCAACGAGGCCAGCCAGGGTGGCGTCGTCGAGGTCTGGCCAAACGCGGACGTCTTCGTACCCTGATCGAAACTGATCGCGAAGTGCGTCGGCTTCGCCGAAACGCTCGAACGAGCTCAGGCTGATGGCGACGTCCTGCACGTCGAAGCCCCACACGAGGTCCTGGAAGTCGATCGGTACGAGACGGCCATCGGCGACAAGCACGTTGTCCGGCGTGAGATCGCCATGGATGACACGCGGCGGGTGAGGGCGGGCTACCCAAATCTCGTCGAGGATCTGCTGCGCTCGCTCGAGCGCTTCATCGATGATTGATCCACTGGCTACGAGTTGCGGCAGCCGGTTCCCGACCTGCCAGTAGAGAACGCGGTCAGCGATGAGTGGAGGCTCTTGCGGATCGTCGACAGCCGTGGTCGACTCGAAGAGCTGCGCGGCGAGCCTGCCCATGTCGCGCGCCGAGTCGAGGCTCATTGCGCTCGCGAGCGGGCCGCCGTCAACCCAGTCGAAGAGCATGCAAACACGCTCGCTCCGCAGTTCGGTATGACCCTGCCTGACGACGGGCCCACCGTCCACGCTGTCGAAGACCGTCGGCGGGCACACGGTCCCACCGTTGCGGAGCTCGCGCATCCAACGCGCTTCCACCATCTCGGTGTCTTCGGCATGAATGCGCTCCGCGGGACCGACCCGAAGCGCATATGCCCGCCCGCGATCAACGACTCGAAAGACCGTGTTGAACGACTCCGCCACCGCAAACACCTGTGCGGTATCCGACCCCAAGCCAAACCGGCTGAGGGCGGCGCACGCGAGGGCTAAGACTGGCCCTCGTTCCGCCTCGGCCGAAAGATCGAACTGACCCATGCTCGAGAGTCTGCTGGTCACGTCGCGCTCATCCGATTCCGGCTTCAGAGCGCACCGCAACCGTGCATTCAAGTGACTTCGATCTCAACGGAACAGTTGCCCGTAACCGACGACCTGTGCCGAGGACCCGCTCGACGTGAGACACGCCCAAAGGAGCGCCTGGTTTGCGGTGACCACCGGGCGGCGGAGGTCTCGCTCCAGCGCCTCGATGACGCCGACGGCGCGAAATCCGTTGCCGCCGATAATGACGACCTCGGCTTCCGGCGGTGTGTTCGCCATGACCCACGCATGCAGCGGTGCGGGCGGGATCGATCGCTGATCACTCGGTAGGTCGGCGGATGCTGCGGCAACCACATCGAAGCCCGCGCTCGCGAAGTACTGAGAGCCCAACTCAATCAGGTGAGCGTCAAACCACGGTGGGCTGAACAGAGCTACGCGCTGCGCCTCGAGCGATAGGGCGGCGTCGACCATCGCCGCGCCGGAGGCAACGACGGGGATTCCACCGGCACGGTCGCTCAGTCGCGTGCACATGTCCTGCTCGCCGGCGCGGCCGATCACGTAGGCCGAGCTCGTGAATCCAAAGCCGATGACTTGGAGCGGCGCCAATGCCAACAGCTCGACTGCGGTATCGACGCCAGGCGGCTGCGCGAATGCGCGCACCGCCTCGATGGCAATCGTGGGATCCATCGCCCCGCGCTGACGCATCGCTGCGAACGGCACACGCGACGCATGCACCGTCGCCGACGGCGGGCTCATCGCCTTGAACTCCGCCTCCGGGCCGACGTCGCCAGCTGGCGTCAACAGCCCAATGCGCGTCTCCGCGTCCCATCCGTCTCGCTGCCACTCACGTTCGTCCATCACACACCTCAATTCCCTCCGGGCCTCGCTCGACGTCATGATCGCGCCCGTCAACACGTCGCGTTCGGGCCGTACCTTCTCAGGACTTGGCGGGAACTCGTGTTCTTGTGAACTGCATCACGCCGTCGTCGAGCGGTGCTTTGAGCAACGCCTCGCGGTCGGCCTTGTAGCGCTGTGGGTTGAGCCAGGGGGCCCGGTCCCCCTGCTTGGGCATGCCCGGCATCACGCGCTGCATATAGCCCGGCGTGAAGCCCTCGATCCATGGCCGGCGCGGCATGTCGCGGTCGGACTTGCGCAGGCGCGGCGTGCACTGGTCGGTGCCCGTCGCGCGCATGTGGTTGAGCAGTCGGCACACGAAGCGCGCGATCAGGTCGCTACGCATCGTCCACGAGGCGTTGACGTAACCGAACGTCGACACCATGTTGGGGACGTCGCTGAACGCCAGTCCCTTGTAGGTGTACGTGTCAGCGAAGTCGACCGGCGCGCCGTCGACATCGAAGCACATTTCGCCCGGCGTCACCAGCTGCAGGCCGGTCGCGGTGACGATGATGTCGGCGTCGAGCTCTGCACCTGACTCGAGCACGATCCCGCTAGCTGTGAAGGTGGTGATGCGTTCGGTGACGACGGAGGCGCGACCCGACCGGATCGCCTCGTACAGATCGCCGTTCGGGAGCAGGCACAACCGCTGGTCCCACGGGTTGTAGGCGGGCGTGAAGTGGGCGTCGGTGATCTCGTCGCCGAGCTGCTTGCGGACCGCGCCCAACAGCGCCTGGCGCGCCTTGTCGGGCTTGGTGCGGGTCTGGCCGTAGAAGTAGGCGAGCAGCGTGATGTTCTTGCGTCGCGTGACCCGGTAGGCGGCACGGGCCGGGAGCACTTTGCGCAGCCTGTTGGCGATGCTGTCGCGATCGGGCCGGGCGACGACGTACGTGGGTGAGCGCTGCAGCATCGTGACGTGGGCCGCGTCCGATGCCATCGCCGGCACGATGGTCATCGCCGTGGCCCCCGACCCGATCACGACGACTCGCTTACCGACGTAGTCGAGGTCGTCAGGCCAGAACTGCGGATGCACGACCGTGCCTTCGAAGCGCTCGATGCCGGGCAGATCGGCGGCGAAGGGCGCCTTGTAGGAGTAGTAGCCGGCGTTCATGAACAGGAAGGAGCCGGTCAACTCGCGCAACTCGCCGGTGGACGTGTCGTGCGCGCGCACGGTCCAGCGCGCCTCGGCGCTCGACCACGACGCGCCGTCGACGAGATGCCGATAGCGGATGTGGCGTTCGACGTCGTATTCGGCAGCGGTCTCGCGCAGATAGGCCAGGATCGACGGCCCGTCGGCGATCGACTTCTCGTGCGTCCACGGCTTGAACTCGTAGCCGAGGGTGTGCATGTCGCTGTCGGAGCGGACGCCCGGATACCGGAACAGGTCCCACGTGCCTCCGAGGTCGGCGCGGCCCTCGAGGATCACGAACGATCGGTCGGGACACTGCCGCTTGAGGTGGCAAGCGGCGCCGATGCCGGACAACCCGGCGCCCACGATCACCACATCGAAGTGCTCAGGCAAGATTCTCGCCGTCGAAGATCTCGCTGACGCTCGTGTCGTCGAAGACCGCGCTCAAAGCTTCGGCGATGATGCCGGCGACCGAGAGCACCTCGATCTGCGGGATCTGCTTCTCCGACGGGAGCGGCAGCGTGTTGGTGAGCACGATGCGAGCGATCGGCGAGTTCTTGAGGCGGTCGACGGCCGGCCCCGAGAGCACGCCGTGGGTCGCCATCGCCCACACCTCGGTGGCGCCGCGCTTGAGCAGGATCTCGGCCGCCGACACGATCGTGCCGCCGGTGTCGATCATGTCGTCGGTGAGGATGCACAGACGACCGTCGACCTCGCCGATCACCTCGCGCGCCTCGACCACGTTGGCCCGGCCCTTCGGCCGCCGCTTGTAGATGAAGGCGATGTCGGCCTCGCAGTCGTGGAGGTGTTGCGCCATCCGCTCGGCGACCTTGATCCGCCCGGAGTCGGGCGACACGATGACAGGCGGGGAGGGCGCCTGCTGGCGCACGTACTGTTCGAGCACCGGCGTCGCCGTGAGGTGGTCGACCGGGCCCTCGAAGAAGCCCTGGATCTGGCCGGAGTGGAGGTCGATCGAGATCATCCGCTTGGCGCCCGCCGCCTTGAACATGTCGGCCACCAGCCGGGCGGTGATCGGCTCGCGGCCCTCGGCCTTGCGGTCCTGGCGGGCGTAGCCGTAGAACGGGCACACCGCCGTGATCCGCTTGGCGGACGCCCGGTAGGCGGCGTCGATCATCGTCAGCTGCTCGACGATCGAGTCGTTGATCGATCGCCCCTCGACGCCGTAGTGGCTCTGCATGACGAACACGTCGCAGCCGCGCACGCTCTCCGCGAACCGGGGCCGGATCTCGCCATTGGCGAACTCGACGATGTTGGCCTCGCCGAGCGGCTGGCCGAGATGTGCCGCCACCTCCTGTGCGAGCGCCGGGTGCGTCCGCCCCGAGAACAGAGCGAGCTTCTTGGTGGTGACCTTTTCCATATGGTCGCCCCTCCCCGGGCGTGCGGCCGGCATGACGCTGGTCCAATCAGTCGGCAGCACTTGCAGTGTAGAACGGCCCTGTCACGGTCCCTGGTGCCACGGTCGATCCGGCCGGCAGATGCGCGAACGGGCCGACGGTCGCGCCGTCGCCGACCTCGGCGTCGAGACCCACGGTGTGGCGCACCGCGCAGCCACGCCCGACCACGCAGTCGGCGAGCTGCGTGTGCGGCCCCAGATCAGTGCCCTCGCCGACGATCGTCTCGCCCTGGAGGATCGTGCCGGGATAGATCGTGATGTCGCGCCCGAGCTTGACCGTCACGTCGATGAACGTCTGGCGAGGATCGAGCATCGTCACGCCGTTGAGCAGCCAATGGCGGTTCGTTCGGTTGCGGAACTCGCGCTCGGCGAGGGCCAGCTGCCAACGGTCGTTGACGCCCTGGGTCTCGCGCGCCGACGCGTGGACGGCCCCGACGCGGTGGCCCATCGCGGCGAGGCCCTCGATCACGTCGGTCAGGTAGAACTCGGATTGCGAGTTGTTCGTCGTGAGGTTGCGCACGGCCGGCCCGAGCAGGTCGCGCCGGAACACGTAGACCCCCATGTTCGACTCCTTGATGTCGAGCTCTTCGGGTGCCGCGTCACGTTGCTCGACGATGCGCATCACGCGCCGGTCGCTGGCGCGCACGACGCGCCCGTAGCCCGTCGGGTCGTCGAGCTCGCTCGTCAGCAGCGTCGCCGCGTTGCCGTTGGCGACGTGGGTCGACACCAACTCGTCGAGCGTCTCGGCGGCGAGCAACGGCGTGTCGCCCGGCACGACCACAACGATTGCGTCGTCGTCGTAGTCGTCGCCGCCGAGCGCCGCCATGCCGGTGGCGGTGGCGTCGCCCGTGCCGCGCTGCTCGACCTGCTCGGCGAAGGCGACGTTGGCCCACGCCGGTGCGTTCTCCTGGACGTACTTCGTGACCTGCTCGGCGCCGTGGCCGACCACGACGACCGTACGTGCCGGATGCAGGCGTCGTAACGCGTGGATGACATGCAGCACCATCGGCCGGCCGCAGATGCGGTGCAGAGGCTTGGGTCGGTCGGACCGCATGCGCGTCCCGGCGCCCGCCGCCAGCAGGATCGCTGAAACACTCATCGGATTCTCATTTCCCGGTTTCTGGAGGAGGTGAACGATGTTCGGGCTCTGGCTCCGGGGAGAGGATTCGAACCCCTATACGCGGCACCAAAAACCGCTGTCCTACCATTGAACGACCCCGGACGGTCGTCCGCCGATGCGTCGTTGCGACGTGCCGGCGGCAGCGCCCTCACGGTAGCGCCGCATGCACTGATTGGAGGGGCTTCCATTCGCGCGCTGTAGCGTGGCGCTCCTTATGGGCTCGCTCGTCAAGAAGCGCCGCAAGCGGATGCGCAAGAAGAAGCACAAGAAGATGCTGCGTCGCACGCGCCACCAGCGTCGCAAGTAGAACCGACTAGGCGCGCACAGCTCGCGCCGAGATCACTTCGGCGCCCTCGTCGCGCAATGCGGCGAGGGCGTCGACGCGTTCACCGGGCACCCACCACGTCGCTCCGCTGCCGGCCAAGCACGGCGTCTCACCACACGCGGCACCGATCCGTTCCCGCCAGTCCGCCAGCGCCGGCTCGACCCGGATCGCAGCCGGTTCCAGATCGTTGGTGCCGGCCGACGCCGGCCCGCCCAAGTCGTCCCAGGCGCGGTACACGGCTTCGGTGCTGACCGACAGCGGGGGCACGACCAGCGTTACGGCGCGGTCGACGTGCGGCAGCGGTTCGACGATCTCGCCCACCCCGCGGACCCGCGCCCGCCCGC
Organism: Ilumatobacter sp.; assembly: GCA_035641795.1. Lineage (GTDB taxonomy): Bacteria > Actinomycetota > Acidimicrobiia > Acidimicrobiales > Ilumatobacteraceae > Ilumatobacter. Next base: position 7,017 of record DASQTR010000277.1, on the reverse strand, counting down.
CGACGAGGCAGAACGGCACGTCGGCACCGATGACGGCCGCAGCTGCGGCATCGGCAAAGCCCGCCCAACGCAGCACGGCGGCAGCGTCGCTCGAGCCGCCGCCCAGCCCGCCGCCGTGGGGGATGCGCTTGTCGATCGTCACGCCGGCTCGACGCTCGACGAGCCACAGCGCCTTCGAGACGATGTTGCGCTCATCGGAGGGCACGCCTTCCGCGTAAGGGCCGGTGATCGTGACACCGTCGCGCTCGGCATCGATCGTGACGATGTCGTGGAGCGAGAGGCTGATCATCTCGGCGTCGATGACGTGCAGCCCGTCTGCTCGGACACCGGTGATCCGCAGCGTCAGCGTGAGCTTCGCCGCTGCCGGTAGTTCGACGATCGCATTCATGCCGCGACCGCGGCGTTGACGAGTCGCACCCATTCGTCGACGGCTAGCTGCTCGGGACGCGCCTCGGGTGACACTCCGGCGGCTGCGAACACCGCCGGGTCGACGGCGCCGGCCAGCGAACGGCGCAGCATCTTGCGCCGCTGCCCGAACGCGGTCCGAACGAGCGCGAACAGCGCCTCGCGGTCGACGGCAGGCGGCTGGCGGCGATCGATCCGCACGAGGGCCGACTCGACGTTCGGCCGGGGCACGAACACGGACGCCGGCACGTGACCCACGATCCGCGCCGCCGCCCAATACGCGACCTTCACGCTCACCGCGCCGTACTGCTTGCTGCCCGGCGGCGCGGCGAGGCGCTCGGCCACCTCCCGCTGCACCATGATCAGCATCGACTCGATCGCGGGTACGCCGTCGAGCAGGTCGCAGACGAGCGGCGTGGCGACGTTGTACGGCAGGTTGGCGACCATCGTCCAGCGCTCGCCGGCGTCGAGCAGCGACTCCCAATCGGCGCGCATCGCGTCCACCTCGACGACGGTGACGTTGGCGCGCTCGGCGACGATGTCGCGGAGCACCGCCACGATGCCGGCGTCGACCTCGAGCGCCGTCACCGCCGCGCCCGTGTCCGCGAGCGCCAGCGTGAGCGAGCCCAGCCCCGCACCGATCTCGAGCACCCGGTCACCGGGACCGACTCCCGCGAGGGATGCGATCCGGCGGACGGTGTTGGCATCGGCCACGAAGTTCTGCCCGAGATCACGTCGCGGCGCCAGGCCGGACTCGCCGAGCAGTTCGTGGATACGGCCGCGCGAGAGCGTCAAGTGCTGTTCCACGTGATCTGCACCGGGACGGGTGCGTCGGTGAGATCGGCGATCTCGGCGAACGTCGCCGTGGCCAGCACGATCGTCGTCTCCGGCGGTGCTCCGCCGATCGAAGAGACGCATTGGACGCTGCGGCTGTTGTCGAGATTGGTCACCGTGATCGTGGCGTTGAACGGCACCTCGGCGTTGGCGTGGCAACGCAGCGTCGAGTCGATGTCGCTGCTGAACGTCGCCAGCCCCTTGACCGACTCGGGCAGGCGCGGCACAGCGATCTGCGCGGCGTCGACGTCGCCTGGCACGGTCGTGCCGGACAGATAGCCGGGCGGAGACGTGCCGAGTGCGTCTGTCTCATCGGGCGACTCGGTGACCGGCGCGACCGCCGTGGCGGGGCTTGTTCCGCCGGCGGGAGCGACGGTGCCGACCACCGTGTCGACCGTACCGGTGGTGGCGAGTTCGTCGTCGCCGCTGCTGCGATTGAGCAGGAACGCCGCTGGTGCCGCGATCACGGTGACCGCCAACGCCAGGGCGACCCGTCGGCGTTGTCCGTAGTCGTGAGCCATGGTCGATCCGTTTCCGGCACCAGGCTACGAAGCCCGCGCTACGAAGCCACCGCGGGGAACGCCGCCGTGGTGTTGCCGGCGAGCGCGCCGGCCAGATCGTCGATCGCGATCCCGCGCAGTTCGGCCACGAAGCCGGCGACGAAGGGCACCCACGCCGGCCGGTTCGGTTGCCCGCGATGAGGAACCGGGCTCAGGTACGGCGCGTCGGTCTCGACGAGGACGCGCTCGAGCGGTACGGCCTGCGCCGCCTCCTGGATCGGCACCGCGTTCTTGAACGTGACGATCCCGGAGAAGCTGACGAAGCACCCGAGTGCCACGCATCGCCGCGCCTCCTCAGCGCCTCCCGTGAAGCAGTGGAAGATCGTTCGCTCGGGCACGCCCTCGGCGGCGAGCACGTCGAACGTGTCCTCCCAGGCGTCGCGGCTGTGGATCACCAGCGGCAGGCGGCGGTCGTGGGCAAGCTGGATCTGCGCCGCGAACGCACCTCGTTGCACGTCACGTGGCGAGTGGTCGTAGTAGTAGTCGAGCCCTGCTTCGCCGACGGCGACGACACGATCGGCGGCGAGCAGGTCGACGATCGAGTCGACGCCGTTGACAGCGTCGTGCGGGTGAAGGCCGACCGTGGCCCACACGCCGGCGTGCGACGCCGCCACCTCGATCGCCGCCAGCGATGTGTCGCGATCGCAGCCGACCGTGATCATCCCCGTCACTCCCGCGTCGAGCGCTTCGGCGACGGCTGCCGCGGTGCCGCCCGGAATGCGCGCGTCGTGCACGTGGCAATGCGAGTCGAACCAGCCGCGCTCCATCGCGGTCAGGTGATCCGCGGGAACAGGGCATCGCCCTTGACGACCGCGACGCCGCCCGGGTAGCCGCCCCACTCGGCGCCGTCGGGGAGGCGCTGATCGGCGACGTTGCCCTTCAGGCCGATCCGGTCCCAGATCTCCTGGCTCGTGCGCGGCAGCGCCGGGGAGGCGAGCAGCGCGACGATGCGCAACGCCTCGAGCGCGTCGCCCATCACCGCGTCGACGGCCGCCCCCGGTTCGGTCTTCCACGGCTCGTTGGTCTCGAGGAAGGCGTTGGTTGCCCGGATCAGCGACCACGTCGCCTCGAGTGCCCGCGACGGCGCGACGACGTCCCATGCCGCCGCCGTCGCCGTGTAAGCGGCGGCAGCAGCCTCCGCGAGTGGGCTGTCGGGGCGAGGCGCGGGACCGATCGCGTCGCACTTCTTGGCGACCACGGTCGCGACACGCGACGCCAGGTTGCCGAGGTTGTTGGCGAGATCACCGTTGTATCGAGCGACGAGACCTTCCACCGTGAAGTCGCCGTCCGAGCCGTAGGGCGTCTCGGCCAGCACGTAGTAGCGGAACCCATCGACGCCGACGAGGTCGGTGAGCTCGAGCGGGTTGACTGCGTTGCCGCCCGACTTGGCCATCTTCTCGCCGCCGACCAGCAGCCATCCGCCGACTGCGTAGCCCTTCGGCGGCTCGACACCGGCCGACATCAACATCGCCGGCCAGTACACGCAGTGGTGACGGATGATGTCCTTGCCGATCAGGTGGTAGTCGACCGGCCACCAGTCGGTGTAGTCCTGTTCGGGGTCGCCGAACCCGACCGCCGACAGATAGTTGGTCAGCGCGTCGAACCACACGTAGCTGACGTGCGCCGGGTCCCACGGCAGCGGGATGCCCCACGAGACGCTCGTGCGACTGACGGAGAAGTCGCGGAGACCGCCGCGGATGAGGCCGAGCGCCTCCCGCGAACGGTGTTCGGGCTTGATCGCATCGGGATGCAGCGCGTACCAGTCGAGCAGCCGGTCCTGGAAGCGACTGAGCCGGAAGAAGTAATTCTCCTCTTCGTAGAACTCGACCGGCGTGCGGTGGACCGGGCACAGCCCGCCCTCGAGCAGCTCGTCGTCGGTGTAGTACTCCTCGCAACTGACGCAGTACTTGCCGCTGTACGAGCCGAGCTCGATGTCGCCGGCGTCGTAGCAACGCTGCAGCAGCTCGAGTACGGCGCGCCGGTGACGCGGTTCCGTGGTGCGGATGAAGTCGTCGTTGGCGATGTCGAGCCGTTCCCACGCGTGCGCGAAGGTCGGCGCGATCTCGTCGGTGAACTGCTGCGGCGGCTTACCCGCGGCTTCGGCCGCGCGCTGGATCTTGAGGCCGTGCTCGTCGGTGCCCGTGAGGAACTTGACCTCTTTGCCGAGCAGACGGTGCCACCGGGTCAACGCGTCACCGATGATCGTCGTGTACGCATGCCCGAGGTGGGGCTCCGCGTTCACGTAATAGATCGGGGTGGTCACGTAGAACCGGGTCACGCACGCGACGCTACCGATCCTGCCGGATGATGGCGCTCCCGGTATCGTGCGCCCGCGTGCAGAGCGCCTTCGACGCCGCCACCGCAGTGACGCCGCTCGGCGAGGGTCGCTACCGCGCGCGTATCGACGAGGGATGGGACATCGCCGGCAACGCCAACGGCGGCTACCTGATCGCACTCGCGGCGCGGGCGATCCATGACTCGGTCGGCCGTCCCCCGCTGAGCGTGACCGCTCACTATCTGGCGCCAGGTCGGTCGGGGCCGTGCGCGATCGACGTCGATGTCGTGCGCTCCGGCCGGCGCACCGCCACCGCCGTCGCTCGGCTGCGCACCGATGTCGACGTCCTCATCGTGCTCGGCACGTTCGGCGACCAGGTACCCGGCGGGCCGACCGTCATCGACGGCGCACCGCCGGACCTACCGCCGTTCGACGAGTGCGTGCGCACCGTGCCCCCGGCGCCGAACAGCGGCTTCGGCCGGCGCGTCCATGTGCGCATCCATCCCGACGACGCCGGCTTCCGCGACGGGAGGCCGACCGGCAGCGGCGAGATCGACGGCTGGTTCACGTTCGCCGACGCGCCGCCCGAGGCGCAGCGCTTCGACGCCTTCGGCTTGCTCCAGGCCGCGGACGCGTTCGCGCCCGTGTGCTTCAACCGCAGCGAGGTGCCGGTGGCGTGGGCGCCGACGCTCGAGCTCACGGTCCACGTGCGTGGCGTGCCGGCGCCGGGCGCGCTGCGCTGCCGGTTCCGCAACCGCTTCATGCAGCACGGCCTGTTCGAGGAGGACGGCGAGATGTGGGACTCGGAGGGCGTACTCGTCGCCCAGTCGCGGCAGCTGGCCCTTATCCCGCGCGGTTGAACCGCGCTCGCGTCGGGCGCCGCCTGCTGCCGAGCTCGAGGCCGGCGACGAACGTCCCTGCCGCGAGTGCCGTGGAGAGCGTGCCCGCGACCGTGCGCCGGATGACCGTCTTCGTGCGCTCGGAGAACACGACGACCGGCCAGGCGTTGGCGCGGGCGTGACGTTCGAGCTTGCCGTCTGGATTGACCGCCACCGGGTGGCCGACCGCGCTCAGCATCGGCAGGTCGCTGTGCGAGTCGCTGTAGGCGTAGCACTGGCCGAGGTCGAGCCCGTCCCAGCGGGCGAGCTCGAGCATCGCCTCTACCTTGCCGGCGCCGTAGCAGAACGGCCCGTCGAGCGCACCGGTGTACACACCGTCGACGACGGCACCGCGTGTGCCGATGGCGCCGGTCATGCCGAGTGAGGCGGCGAGCGGCTCGACGATCTCCTGGGGCGCGGCGGAGACGATGTAGGTCGCGCGCCCGGCGTGACGGTGCATGTCGACCAGGCGACGCGCCTCAGGCCTGATCTTGCCCAGCAGCGCGGGGAGCACGCGCACGTTGAGCGCCGAGAGGTCGTCCTGGCGTTGACCTTCGATGAACCCGAGCACGCGATCGCGGGCGTTGTCGGCGGCGCCCGTGTCATGGTCGCCCCGGAACTTGAACGTGGCCGCCGTCATCGCATCACGCAGCAACTCGTGGGTCGGCATCATCTTCATCTTCCGCGCCGCGGTGGCGAGCGCGAACGCTGACGACCCGGCGATCAGCGTGCGGTCGAGATCGAAGAACGCCGCGCTCGGCCCGGAACCGGCGACGGCGACGTACTGGCCCATGCGGGTCAGGGTACCGACAGGGCCACCGCCAGGGCGTACACCGTCTTACGTGGCGCGCTGAGTCGTTTGCTCACCGACGCCACCGCGTCTCTCTTCGAGCTTCCGGCCGCGAGCTCGGCGCGCAGCTCGTCGCGTATGCGATCGTCATCGACGACTGGTGCTTCCGCTTGGCGACCGGCGAGCACGACGACGTACTCGCCGCGCGGTTCGCCGATGGCGATGTCGCCGAGTGTGCCGCGCAGCGCTTCTTCGTAGAGCTTGGTGAGCTCGCGGCACACCGCCACCTCCCGATCGTCGCCGCACGCCGACCGCAGATCGGCGAGCGTCCGTTCGATCCGGTGCGGCGCTTCGTAGATCACGGTCGTGCGCGCCTCGTCCGCGATCTCGGCGAGGCGCTCGGCGCGCTCGCGTCCGGACCGCGGCAGGAATCCCTCGAACACGAAGCGCGACGTCGAAAGGCCGCTGATCGTGACCGCCATCACCGCCGCCGCCGGGCCCGGCACGGCCGTCACGTCGAAGCCGGCGTCGAGCGCCGCCCGCACGAGACGCTCGCCGGGATCGGAAACGCCGGGTGTCCCGGCATCGCTCACGACGGCGACGTCGCCGCCCGCGCCGAGCACGTCGAGCACGTCGCCGATCCGTGCCACTTCGGTGTGCTCATTGGCGACTGCCAGGCGATTGGCGCGCACACCGGCATGCTGCAGCAATCGGCCGGTGCGACGGGTGTCTTCGCAGCAGACGAGGGCGGCCGAGCGGAGCACGTCGATCGCCCGCGGCGGCAGGTCGGCAAGGTTCCCGATCGGGGTGGCGACGAGCACCAGCCGCCCCGGTTCGATCACTGATCGACACTCCACCAATGCGAGCGAGCGAGCGCCAGCGAGCGAGTGGCGAGAAACTGCGCAGGCGGCAGGTGGCGTGGCCGGGGAACGCCGTGAACGGTCATTCCACGTCGTCTTCCCGGACGTCGATCACGTCGCCTACGCGCAATCCCCATCTCGCGAACGCGCCTGCCTCGGCTTCGATCACCAGGTCGCCGCGCCACACCGGTACGCCGACGCGGTTGCGATGCATCTGCATCGTCTTGATCACGACACCGTCGGAATCGAGGTAGGCCACGTCGACCGGAAACCGCATGCCCATCGTATGGATCCAACGGCACCGGCGTAGAACGAGTGCACCTTCCATGTGGTCGCGACCGAGCAACCCTCGGCGCCGTGCGACCCGGCTGTCAGCGACCTCGGCCGAGGCGAGCACTCGCGCATCGTGGTTCAC
>DASQTR010000276.1:0-5936 GCA_035641795.1 Ilumatobacter sp. | reverse complement strand
GCCTTCTTTGCAGCCATTGGTGTTCTCACTTCTTCCCGTTGAGTGTGGACTTCAGGGTGGAGCTCGCCGTGAACTTCATCCGGGTCGAAGCAGCGATGTCCACTGCCGCGCCGGTCTGTGGGTTGCGCCCTGTGCGGGCGGCCGACTGTGACGTGCTGAACGAGCCGAAGCCCGGCCACGCGACCTTGTCACCCTTGTTGGTCGAGGAGACCACTGTGTCGAAGAAGGCACCGATCGTGCGCTCTGCATCCGCCTTGGACACGCCTGCAGCGTCTGCGACTGCGTCGATGAGTTCAGCCTTGGTCATTTGATTGGTTTCCTTTTTGTCACGATCGTGTCGTGCTCTGTTTTGTTGGACGTTGTGTATCTCGTTCGAGTGCACGGTAAACCATGACCTCGGCGCTTACGCGCATGTGTCATCAAACTTGCGCGAACTACATAGATGCAACGAAAGCAGTCGTTGCATTTGCAACTGAACGAACGATGCGTGTTCAGCCGGTGGCCGCCAAAGCAGTGCGCAGTCGCTCGGCGTACGCCTCGGCTTCGCCGTCGGCATACCGCCGACGCGGCCAGAAGAAGCCGCGCAACCCATCGCCGCGCGTGCGCGGTACGACGTGCACATGGAGGTGCGGCACGCTCTGGCTCACGACGTTGTTGTTTGCGACGAACGTGCCGCCGGCGCCGAGCGCTTCGGGCATCGCCGCTGCGACCGCCCGCACACGTTGGAAGTACGGGCCGATCTCGCGCGCCTCGAGGTCGGCGAGCGTCTCGACGTGGCGCAACGGGATCACCAATGTGTGCCCAGCGAACAGCGGCGACTTGTCGAGGAATGCCACGGCGACGTCGTCGCGCAGTACCTCGAAGGCGGCGACGCGGCCCGCGACGACCTCGCAGAAGATGCACGAAGCAGGCACACCGATGACGTTAGGGCTTGTATCCACCACGGCTCGGTAGCAGTGGGGTACAACTATCCGCGTTGTTTGGTCCTCCGTCCGCCAACCAGGAACACCTGGCCGATCACAGACGTCAGAGGTGACCGTGACCGATCTGCTCTCGAGCGATCACGCGCGAAGCAACCATCAAGAACCGGTCCTTGCAGGGCGAACGCGGCTGGTCATCGACACGTCGGTGCTGATCGCCGACCCGCACTGTCTTGCGTCGTTCGGCGATGCGGCGCTCGTGATCCCGCTGACCGTCGTCGAGGAGCTCGACCGCCTCAAGGCGCGCCCCGACGACGTCGGCCGGGCGGCGCGGACCGCCCTGCGGGCGATCGAGGATCTGCGCGTTCAGCACGGCGGCTCGCTGGCCGAGCCCGTGTCGGTCGGCGAGGGCACGGTGCAGATCGAGATCAACGGCGTGCAGAAGCACCTACTGCTGGAACACGGCCTCGACCCGCACCTGCCCGACAACCGGATCATCGGTGCCGCCCTCGGGCAGACCGGCTTCGGGCCGACGGTGATGGTGTCGAACGACGCCGCGCTGCGGATCAAGGCCGCCCATCTCGGCGTGGGCGCTGCCGAGCACCAACCCACCAAGCGTGTCCGCACCGAACGACCGATCGGGTGGTGCGTGATCGCCACCTCCTACGAGGTGATCGACTGCCTCTACGCAGCCGGCGCCGTCGACGTCGCGGCCGTACTCGAGTCGGCCGAGCAGCGCGAGACGTCGCTCACCGAGAACGAGTTCGCAGTGCTGCGCTCAGGATCGCAATCGGCGCTCACGCGACGGGTCGGTGACGAGCTGGTGTTGCTGCCGCACGCGGTTCCCGAGCCGTGGGGTTTGCGGCCGCGCAACAAGGAGCAGCGCTTCGCGCTCGAGCTGCTGCTCGATCCCGACATCGCGGTCGTCGCCCTCGACGGCCGGGCCGGCACAGGCAAGACGATCATCGCCATCGCCGCCGCGCTCGAGCAGGTTGTGGAGCAGCCCCGCTACGAGCGCGTCGCCGTCTACCGCCCGCTCGTGCCGGTCGGTCGAGCGGACGTCGGGTTCCTCCCAGGAGGCCTCGACGAGAAGCTCGATCCGTGGATGTCGGCGATCCATGACGCGATCGTCGCCCTCACCGACCGCGGCAGCAGTCGCGACGCGCGCCACCTCATCGACGAACTCACCGCGCGCGGCCAGCTCTCGCTGGAGTCGGTGACGTTCCTGCGCGGCCGCTCGCTGCAACGCCAGATCGTCGTGATCGACGAAGCGCAGAATCTCGAACCGACGACATTGCGGACGATCCTCACCCGGGTCGGCGACGGCACCAAGGTCGTGTTCACCGGTGACACCAGCCAGATCGACGCGCCGTACCTGGGCGAGTCGAACAACGCGCTGGCGGTGCTCACCAACGCCTTCACCGACCAGCCGTGCTTCGGCCACGTCACGCTCACCGCCTGCGAGCGCAGCGACGTAGCGAGCCTCGCCGCCGAGCTCCTGTGATCAGCCGCCGATCAAGCGGCGTAGCACCCACCACAGCACCACCGCCGTAGGGACCGCCGCCCACGCGATCGGTTCCACCGTGTCATAGGGCTCGGCCAGCAGGCGCACGATGCGGCCGTCCGGGTGGACGACGGCCGGATACTTGTCGCCGGGTTCGTAGCCGTCCGGGTAGTCGACCGGCGCGGCCATCAGCCGCACCCCGCCCGCGCCGTCGACTGCGGCCACGTCGACGTTGACCGACTGTTCGTTGCGGCCCACGATCGTCGCCACCGCCCGGCGCCCATCGGCGACCCACCGTTCGGTGACACGGGCGCCGCGCAGGCTCACCATCGTCACCGCCGCCGTCACCAGCAACCCGCACACGCCGCACACCGCCAACCACGCGAGGAACTGGCGGACGTTGCGCGCCTCTCGAATGGCGGGCGCGGTCACGCGTTCCGGTCGCCGGTGACGGGCGGCGACCAGCGCCCGCCCACGCGGCCAGAGCACGGCCTCGCCACAGCGCACCACGAGGAGACCGGTCGGCCGCGGCATGCCCTTGACATCGACGGGGAAGCACGCGTCCTGCGGGCCGTCGACCCTCACGTCGGCCAGCCGGACGGTGCACACCGGCCGCTCCCCGGCGGAGGAATCCAGCGCGTACAGCGACAGCCGCGGCACGATCGAGAACCGGCTGTGATGGATCGTGGCGAGCATGCTGAACGCGGTCGACTCGTCGGCGGCCAGTTGCCGCTGGCGGCGCGCCGACCATTGCGCGGCGGCAAACGAACCCGCGGTCAGGAGCACCGCACCGGCCACTATCCAGGGCGTCAGATCGCGCCGTGGCTCACGGTCACGCGGCTCGACCCGATACGGGTCGTCGATGTCGTAGGCAACTGCGACCGCGTCTCCCGCATCCGCCCCGCCCGCCTCCATGTCGGCCAGGACCTGCCCGACGACCTGGTGCGTGTAGCGGGCCTGCGGCTGGCCGTCCTCGCCGGAGACGATCGTCGCCGTCGCGAACGGACCGCCCCTGAGCAACTCGGTCTGTGCCTGGCGATCACCGCGCTCGAGAACGACGAGCACCACTGTGACGGCGACGATCCACGGTAGGACGCCGAGCACCCAGCGGACTGTCGCGGACGACGTGGACGTCCACCGCTCGGCGAGGTTCACGCGCCGCTGCGGTCGCGGCTCCAGGTCGAGTGGTGCTGCGGGCGGCCGCCGGACGCGGTGTCCGCGGCGCTGGTCGGCGACGGCTCGTCGGCGTCGTCGGCCCACGGATCGAGCGGCGCCAACTGGCGCTCGGCGCGACGCATCCATAGCGCCGACCGCAGCACGGGCACGGCGGCCACCAGCACGCCGAGCGCGACGACGGCAAACGCGATCGACACGATTGCGCCGCGGGTGGGGCTGTGGACCATGTCGATGACGCCCACCGCGATCCCAAACAGGGCGCTCGCCAGCGCCGCCAGCACCGCCCACGCGCGCTGGCCGATGAGGCCGACGATCGCCCAGACAGAGGCAACGAGGGCGACGGTGCCGAGCGACTGCACCCAGAGGCGATGGTCAGGGCAGAGCGCGTCGGTCGCGATCATCCCGATCCACACGCCCGTCAGCGACAGCGCCACGGACGCCAGCAACCCGCGATGGGCGCCCTTCGGCGGCGGCGTCACCCCGTCACGCCGAGTCCACGCCAACGTGTCACCGCTTCTCCACTCGCTCATCGTTCACCTCACCGTTTCGTCGGTGTCACCTCGCACCCGCGACGGTACCCCACCATCGCGGGCAACGGCATTCGGCTGGACCTCCGGGCGGGCCGGGGGCACTGTCACACCGGCGGTCTAGGTTGACGGGCATGGAGATCGAAGCCGACCGCTCCGAGGCGGCGCAGGGCGGCTCCGAGGCGACACAGCTCGTGCTCCCCCGCTTCTCGGTCGTCGACATCGAGACGTCGGGCCTGTCCCTGCGTCGCCACCGGATCCTGCAGGTCGCGGTCGTCACGATCGAGGACGGCGCCGTAGCCGACGAATGGTCGTCGCTGGTGCGCCTGCGTTGGCCCTGGCAGCGAGTCGGCGCTCGCTCCGTGCACGGCATCGACCGGCGCTCGCTGCGCACCGCACCCGAGCGCCGGCACGTCCTCCGCGAGCTCGCCGATCGCCTCGAGGGCAGTGTGTTCACCGCCCACAACGCGGCCTTCGACTGGTCGTTCATCGCGCGGGCCGCACACCGCGATCGCGTCGCCCTCCCGGCCGTCCGGCAACTATGCACGCTGCGCCTCTCGCGCAGGCTCGATCCCGAGCGCACGGCGTCGCACCGCCTCGACGACCTGTGCGTGCGCTACGACGTGCTCAATATCCGGCCCCACGACGCGCTCCACGACGCGCGTGCCACGGCGGCGGTGTTGCAGCACCTGCTGGCCGCCAACCACGTCGCAGAGGTGGGTGATCTCGACCCGCTCTACGAAGGGCAATAGCGGGCCAGCACGCGTCCCGCCGCCTCTTCCACCAGCTCACGCAGATCCGCCGGCTCGACGACCTGCGCTTCCGGCCCCAGCCTGAGCATGGTGCGTACCAACCACTGCTCGCTCGCGACCGGCAACGTGACGCGTGACCAGCCGGCGGGGTCCGGTCCCCCCACTTCGTCGACCGGGAAGCGCTCGATCACCCAATGCGCGGCAGGAGACAGCCGCAGCACCGCCCGGCGAACCGATTCGTCGCCGAACCAAGCCCCGGGCGCTGGCAACGGAGTGTCGCTGGGTGCCACGCGGGCGCCCGTCGATTCCAGCGCGGTGATGCGATCGACTCGGAACGTGCGCACCTCGCCGGACCGGTCGTCGTCGGCGCTCACGTACCACTCACCGCGATCGGTGAAAACCTGACGTGGGACGATGCGGCGCCTCGTCGCCTCGTCGTGGTCGGCGCCGACGTACTCGATGCGGAGCTGCTCGTGTCCAGACGCGGCCGCCGCCAGGCGGTCGACGAGCTCGGGCTTGTCGAGCTCGATCTTCACGCCCGCGGTGTCGTCCTCGCCCAGGGCCCGTGCCAGCTTGGCGAGGCCGCGGGCGAGGGCGCCGTCAGCGTCGGCGCCCGGCAGCTCCATCGCCGCGCGCGCCGCGGCGAGCAGCTCGAACGCCTCGACCGAGTTGAGCCGCAGCGGGCGCGTGAACAGTCGGGGCACGCCGACGACGATCATCCCCTCGTCGATGAAGACGTCGATCAGCTCGTCGACGAAGGGCGGCAACCCGCACATCGCCGCCAGCTCCAGGTCACCGATCACATCCTGCTCGCTCAGGTCGAAGCGCGTTGCCACCTCGTGCACGGGCACCTCGCCGCGCTCCATCAGCCACGGCAGCATCACGAGAAGGCGCCGTAGGCGCTGCTCTGCCGGCCGCACGGTCATCGCCCCACCGCCGCCAGCCACTCGACGACATGCGCCCGCACGTCAGCCGGCTCGATGACCTCTGCGTACTCGACGAAGCCCAGCAGCCACGACCGGAACGCCGGCAGGTTGGCGCACGGCACCTCGACTTC
>DASQTR010000275.1:0-2659 GCA_035641795.1 Ilumatobacter sp. | reverse complement strand
GTGCGAACCAGACCGCAGACCGAGCGCGCGACCGATCGGCGATCGGCGCGCGGCACCTCGCAGCCGCGTAGGTACAGATCGGGCGAGCAGATCGTCGTCCTCGAGCCGGCGATCCGGGATAGGGCTCAGGCGTTGTTCGGGGACGCGCGTTCTGGGACAGTTCGCCATGGCAGGGGACTTCCTACTGGGCTTTTGGTTCGTGAAGTCGATCGTGGCGGGGTCTAGGCGGTGTCGGTAGCGTCGTGTTCGTGCCGCAGCGTCCGTCAGGGGTCGTGACGTTTCTGTTCACCGATATCGAGGGCTCGACCCGTCGTTGGGAATCGGACCCGGACGCGATGCATGCCGCGTTGGCTGCACACGACGAGGTATTGCGGGCCGCGATCGACGCGCGGGGCGGATGGCTGTTCAAGCACACAGGCGATGGCGTGTGCGCGGCGTTCTCGTCGCCTCATGCTGCGGTTGAAGCGGCCACGGACGCACAACGCCTGCTGGCGTTGCCGGTCCGGATGGGGATCGCGACGGGTGAGGCCGAACAACGCGGCGACGACTATTTCGGTCCGGCATTGAATCGTGCGGCTCGCGTCATGGCGGCCGGTCATGGCGGCCAGATCTTGCTGGCGTCGGCGACGGTCGAGCTGGTCGATGGCCTCGAACTCGTCGACCTGGGTGAGCGCCGGCTACGCGACTTGTCCGAGCCTCTGTCGATCTTTCAGGTACGTGCGGAGGGACTGCGGGCCGAGTTTCCTCCGTTGCAGACGATGGACACGATCCCCGGGAACTTGCCGGCCCAAGCAACGAGCTTCATCGGCCGTGAGGTGCAGGTGACTGCGGTGAGCGAGGCGCTGCGTACGCATCGTCTGGTCACGCTCGTCGGGGTTGGTGGTGTGGGCAAGACCCGTCTCGCGTTGCACGCGGCCGCTGAGGTATCGGGCGAGTATCGCGATGGGGCGTGGTTGGTCGAGTTGGCGCCGGTCCTCGACGCCACGGAGTTGACCGAGTCCCTCGCAGCGGTGTTCTCGGTCGCGCCCCAAGCGGACCGCAGCTGGCGCGACGGTCTCACCGAGTCGCTCCGAGCCCGCCAGCTCTTGTTGGTGCTCGACAACTGTGAACATGTACTGGACGAGGCCGCGCCGTTGGTCGAAGCGCTCGTCGCAAGGTGTCCGGACGTGACGATCCTGGCGACGAGTCGGGAGGCGCTCAGCGTCGGAGGCGAACTGGTATGGCCGGTCCCGTCACTCGACCTCGGTCTTGACTCGACGGCATCGGCGCTGTTCGTCGAACGGGCCCGTGAGCTCGTGCCCGACTTCCATCCCGACGTGGGTACGGTCGCCGAAATCTGCCGCCGCCTCGATGGCATCCCCCTAGCGATCGAACTCGCGGCGGCGCGTGTCCGCTCGATGAGTCCGGCCCAGATCCGCGATCGGCTCGACGAGCGATTCCGACTCTTGACCGGATCACGCCGATCACTCGAACGGCACCAGACGTTGCGCCACGCCGTGCAATGGTCCTATGACCTGTTGACCGAGACCGAACAACGCATCCTGCAACGAGCCGCCGTGTTCGCCGGCGGATTCACGCTCGCCGCGGCGACCACGGTGTGTGGACACGACCCGGCTGGCAACTTGGACGAGCTCGAGATTCTCGACGTACTCGATTCGCTCGTCCGCAAGTCGCTGGTAGCGGTCGAACGGACTCCGGCGGATCTCCGCTACAACATGTTGGAAACCATCCGGCAGTTCGCCGAGGAACGGCTCGCCGAGAACACAAGCGGCGAGACGGTTCGCGACCGCCACGCATCGTTCTTCGCCGATCAGGCCGAAGCGGCCTTCGAACTTTTCCGCGGCCCGCAGGAGTCCCTCGCCTACCGGTTCATCGACGACGAGATCGCCAACGTGCGAGCGGCGTTCCGCTGGGCTGTCGACCACGGCCGCGCCGACGCCGCGATCCGCATCGCTGCTTGTGTTCACCAGGCCGCTCGCATGCGCCTGCGGACCGAGACGTTCGGATGGGCCGCCGAAGTCGCGGAGCTTGCCCGACAGCTCGAGCATTCCAAGCTGCCCCTGCTGCTCACCATGGCCGCCGACAGTGCCTGGGGTCTCGGTCTGCTGGACGAAGCGAAACGCTACGGGCACGAAGCCATCACCGTCGCGGACGACCCACGATTCGAGCCGATCGTGTGGGCGTATGCCGATCTCGCGCAGATCGCCATCTTCGAAGGCGACGTCGCCACCAGCCTCGAACTCGCCAGAACGGGAGCCGCGCATCCGGCCGATCGCCGCGACCGGCTCAACCTGGCCGTCATGATCTCGATTGGAGCATTCGTCGGTCAGTTCCTACCCGACGGCGAGCTCGCCGAGGCAATGGACCAGATCGAACAGGCCGGCTTCCCGATGGCAATCGCGTTCGGCCTGAGCGGCCGGGCCGCACACCTCGCCCGACACGACCTCGCCGCTGCCATCGAGCTCTACCAACAAGTGATTGATCTCCTCGAGTCGTGCGGGGATCGACTTCTCGAACAGGCGAGCCGCGCCCAGCTCGTCAGCCTGCTCGCGAACAGCGACGACCCCGACCGTGCGCTCGCGAGCTTCGTGGAAACGGTAAACGCCTGGCGCATCAACGGCGACACCATCCTGGCCGCAGGCATCGGACATCTGGTGGT
>DASQTR010000274.1:0-2684 GCA_035641795.1 Ilumatobacter sp. | reverse complement strand
GTGCCGTCGATGGCGACCGGATCGATCACCGCGCACAGCCGTGCACCACTCGCGAGACGGATGTCGACGATCGGGTGGGCGCGATCGATGCGCCTCCCCGTCGGCGCCAGCACGCGCTCGAGGATGACGTCGATAGCTCCGGCCGGCAGATGACCGGCCAAGCGCATCCGACCGCCGCGGTCGACCCAGACTTCATGCCCGGCGTTGACCATCACCTCGTCGACGTCGGGGTCGCGCAGGTGCAGCTCGAGCACGTCGAGCCCGTCGAGGCGTGCCACCGAGCGGGCGATCAGCGCCTCGCGAGCAGATGCCGTGACGAGTGGCGCCACCCGGTCGACTTGCGAGGCCACGACGTCGCGCACGTCGCCGCGCACCCCAGCCGCCCGCTCGCACACGGCCGCAACCATCGCCGCCATCTCGTCAGCGTCGACCACGGTCTTCATGCCGCGAGCCGCACGGCGTTACGGAACCCGGCAGGCAGGCGTGCCAGTAGCAGACCAGCGTCGACGGCGCGCGCGATCGCCGGGTCGAGGAGGACGGTGGCGACGACCGGGGCGCCGAGACTGGCTTCGATGTCGGGCGCCCGCAGCGCGCGTCCCGGCTCCTCGACGAGTACCACCCCCGTCGGCCGGGCCTGTTGACGAACCGCGGCTCGCAACGCGAGATAGCACGGGCGGGTCACGAGCAGCGCGTGGTCCGCGGCGCGCACGATCGACGAAGGCGGCTCGCCCATCGACCCGGCGTCGACCACGATGGCTCGTCGCTCGCCGCGCAGCCAGGTGGCCAACTCACTCCATCGCTCGGGCGTCACGTGTGCCGCGCGCCCACGGGGCAGCACATTGGTCCGACCGTCGACGCGCAACTCGAGTGCGTTGAGCCGCGCCGATGACGCGTCGGACTCGAGCCAGTCGAACACGCCGGGACCATCGGGCTCGGGGATGCCGAGCACGGCCGGCACATCGCCCGCGAGATCGATCAACAACGTCGGTGCGCCCGACGCGATCGTCATCGCCGCCGCCACCACCGTCGTACCGCTGCCACCCTTGGCCGCCCAACAGACCGTGATCATCAAGCCCTCCGCAAGTCGTCGTGGAGGGGGAAGTCGGCAAGCGTGACGATACCGGGCATGATGTATATACGGGCACGGGGCGTCGAACGCTGTCAGCGGTTCGACGTGAGGTAACAAGACGATCCGCGCGCAAATCGCTCAAGGATTCGTCAAACAACTCAACCAGCGCGGACGGGGTCCCGATAGGGAGGCAACCGCCGTGCTCAAACCGATGACGAGGTGCCATCGATGTTGACGTCCACCGACCTGCTCGTACCCGACGTGTCCGCGCGCGCCCCGATCGCTGCAGTCGGTTCGCCGCGACCCGTAGACGTCCCGCCGGCAGCGCGGCGGAGTCGCGTCTGGCGCGCGCCGCGCCCCGCTTCGGGGATCGACGTTGCGCCGCATCGCACGCCGAGCCGTTACGTCGCCGGTGCGCTCGCTGCCGCGCTGATCGCCGGGGGCGCGCTCGGACTGGCGCAGCTCGACGACGGCCCTGCCGCCGAGACGGTCGCGCCCGATCGTTCGCCCGGATCGATGCAAAGCGTCGTCGACCAGATCGGCGCACGCGAGTTGTGGAGTGCCGGCATCACCGGCAGCGGCGTCAACGTCGCGATCATCGACACGGGCATCGCACCGGTACCGGCACTGACTGCTCCCGGCAAGGTCGTGGCTGCCGTCGATTTCAGCAACGAGCGTCACGATCCCGCGCTCGTAGGGCGCGACGGATTCGGGCACGGCACCCACCTCGCTGGCATCATCGCCGGTCGCGATTCTGGCTTCCAGGGGGTCGCCCCGGGCGCCGGCATCGTGTCGGTCAAGGTCGCGGGCCGAGACGGCGCGGTGGCGCAGGACCAGATGGTCGCCGGCGTCGACTGGGTCGTGGCCAACGCCGACGCGCTCGACATCGACGTGCTCACCGTCGCCTTCGACAGCGGCCTCGGCGTCTCGCACGAGTCCGATCCGCTCGCCGCCGCGCTCGACCGGGCGTGGGACGCCGGAATCGTCGTCGTCACCGCGGCCGGCAACCGAGGCGCCGAAGCGGCCGGTCTCGATTCACCGGCCAGTGACCCGACCTTGATCGCCGTCGGCGGCGTCGAGGCGACGACCGCCGGATTCACCATCCCGGAGTGGGCGAGCGGCGGCGACGGCGTGCGCAACCCCGACCTCGCCGCGCCTGGCTCGCACATCCGCAGCCTGCGCGCTCCCGGTAGCACCGCCGACATCGATCATCCGGAAGGCTTCGTCGACGAGGTGCGCTTCCTGGGCAGCGGTTCCTCGCAGTCGGCGGCGGTGACGGCCGGCGCCGTGGCGCTGCTCCTGTCGGCGCATCCCGAGCTCTCGCCGGATGCGGTGAAGCAGGCGCTCATGCAAGGTGCGACGCCGATCGACGCCAGCGCGAGGGTCGTGGGCGCCGGCGTGCTGGACATCGCCGCCGCCGTCGCCGCCGCTCCGCCGGACGCGGCGCCAGCCATCGCGGCCGGTGCGGCGGTCGGCAGCGAAGACGTTATCGACGCGTCGTGGACCGGCTCATCGTGGACCGGTTCGTCATGGACCGGTTCGTCGTGGACGGGCAGTTCGTGGACGGGTTCATCGTGGACCGGTTCGTCATGGACCGGTTCGTCGTGGACGGGCA
>DASQTR010000273.1:0-2478 GCA_035641795.1 Ilumatobacter sp. | reverse complement strand
GGCGAACGCTCGGCGTACGACTTCCTTGTCGAGGCTCTCAGGCTCTGTACCGGCGGCGAGCCGTGAGTCGTACGTGTCGGCCACCCACCACCGCGACGAATCGGGGGTGTGGACCTCGTCGATCAGAATCAACTCGTCGTCGCCGGTCAGCCCGAACTCGTACTTGGTGTCGGCGAGGATCAGCCCTGCGCGTTGCCCCAGTTCGACACCGCGGGCGAAGATCGCCAGCGCGGCGTCCGTCACCTGCTCCCACAGCTCGGCGGGCAGCAGCCCACGCTCGACCACCTCGTCGCACGACAGCGGCTCGTCATGGCCGCCATGCTCGGCCTTGGTCGTTGGCGTCACGATGCAACTCGGCAACGGGGTGTTCTTGGCGAGTCCCTCCGGGAACCGGTACCCGTACATGTGGCGGCAGCCGGCGCTGTACATGCCCCACAGCGAGGTGTCGGTAACCCCCGTGATGTGGCCGCGCACGACGACCTCGACCGGCAGCGGGCTGGCGGCGCGAGCCAGCAGCGCGTTCGGATCGGGCACCGCGATCGCATGGTTGCGGATCACGTCGGCGGTGGAGTCGAACCACCACGCCGACAGCTGGTTGAGCACCTGACCCTTGTACGGCACCCCGGCCAGCACGCGGTCGAAGGCAGACAGGCGGTCGGTCGTGACGATCAGGCGTTGGTTCTCGCCGCATGCCCACGATGCTCGCACCTTGCCGTCGCGGCGGTCATCGAGCGGCAAATCGATGGCCGTGAACGGCTCGAACAGGCTCGATCGCACGGGCTCACATCTCCTTCGCGGCATTGACGCCATTTCGAAACAGGCGCAGGCCTAGGTGTCGCTCGCCGCCGGCGCGCGGGTGCGGGTGCTGGCGTGTGATCACGTGATTCTCCGGGTGCGGCATCAATCCGAGCACATTGCCCGCTGCGTTGCAGACGCCGGCGACGGCGTCGATCGACCCGTTCGGGTTCGGCGATCGGTAGCGCAGCGCGATCTGGCCGGAGCCGTCGAGCGCCGCCGGGTCGGGGTGCACGTACCGGCCCTCGCCATGGGCGATGGGGCAATGGATCGGGTCGTCGATCCCGCGCGTCCAGAGACACACCGACGCCCGCTCGGCAGCGAGCTCTACCCAGCGGCACTCGAACCGGCCATGGGCGTTGTGGCCCAGCGCCCCGGGTAGCAGCCGGGCGCGGGTCAGCACCTGGAACCCGTTGCAGATCCCGATCAGCGGGCGTCCCGTGGCGACGTACTCCTCGAGCGCATCGCCGAACCCGACCATCAGGTCGAGTGCCAGCATGCGGCCGGCTCCGAGCGCGTCGCCATAGGAGAATCCACCCGCGATCCCGACGAGGCGCGCGTGGGCCAGCGGTTTCGGATCGGCAGCCAGCTCCCGGGCGAGGACGATTACCGGGTCGGCGCCCGCGAGTTCCAGCGCGAGCGCAAGATCGCAGTCACGGTTCGTTCCCGGACCAGCAATGATCAGGGCCGGCAGCCTCCTCATGTCGCCGCCGCCGGAACGACGAGTCGGTTGAAGGCGTCGGCCAGCTCGGTAACCGGCAGCGCGCGCACGCCGGGCACGACGAGGTCGTCGTCCTCGGTGACGGCGCCGATGACGATCGCCTCGCCGCCGAGGATCTCGCGGAAGCGGCCGAGGTCGCGAGGCGCGATTTCGACCACGAGACGTGCCTGCGATTCGGCGAACAGCGACGTGGCGAGGTCGGCGTGGGGCAGGGCGGTGACCGTGATGCCCAGACGGCCGGCGATGCACATCTCCGCCAGCGTCACGGCGAGCCCGCCCTCGCTGACGTCGTGGCACGCCCGCACCAGCCCCTCGCTGATCGCCCGGTGCAGCTCGCGGTAGCGCTCGGGCGCCGCAGGGTCGGGCGCCGGCACCACGCCCGGTACGTCCGGCGGGCCGTGCACGAGGTCGAGATGCGACCCCGCGAACTCGGGAAGAGTCGTGCCGACCATGAGAACCAAGTCGCCCGCCCGCTGCAGAACTGGGGTGACGCACCGGTCGGCGTCTGGCACGTGCGCGACGGCGGTGATCACGAGCGTCGGCGGGACGGCATGGCGCAGCCCGTCGACGCCCGTGTACTCGTTGTTCAGAGAATCCTTGCCGGACACGAACGGCGCGCGGTACGCAGTGGCGGCGGCGACACAGCCGTCGACGGCGGCGACGAGCTCGCCCAAGGTCGAGGCGCGCCGCGGGTCACCCCACGAGAAGTTGTCGAGCAGCGCGACGCGGTCGGGATCGCCGCCGGCCGCGACGACGTTGCGAACCGCCTCGTCGACCGCCGCGTACGCCATCCGCTCGGGATCGTGCAGGCCGAACCACGGGTTGACCCCGACTCCGATGGCGATGCCGTCGCGAGCGGTGGGTTCGGCGAGCACCACCCCGTCGGCGGGCGCATCGCCGAGGCGGCCGACCAGCGGCCGCACGACCGTCGATCCCAAGATCTCGTGGTCATAGCGATGGAT
>DASQTR010000272.1:0-14770 GCA_035641795.1 Ilumatobacter sp. | reverse complement strand
AACGTCCAGCGCGTGATCGACGCCGGAGCCGCGCTCGGCCTGGAGGTTCACCCACACCGCTTTCCGGAGGGCGCCAAGACCGCCGTCGACGCCGCCAACGCGATTGGCTGCGAGGTGGCGCAGATCGTCAAGAGCTTGATCTTCGCCGTCGATGGCGAGGTCGTGCTCGCCTACGTCAGCGGTGTCAACAAGCTCGACGAGCGAAAGCTGGCGCTCGCCGCCGGCGGGCTCGAGTGCCAGCGCGTCGACGCCGATCTCGTGCGCCAACGCACCGGCTTCCCGATCGGCGGCGTTCCCCCGATCGGGCACGCCAGCAAGCTCCGCGTCTTCATCGACCCCGACCTGCTCCAGCACGACGTCGTCTGGGCAGCGGCCGGCACTTGGCACGACGTATTTCCTCTCGCGCCCGCGGACCTCGAACGCGTCAGCGGCGGCACGGTCGTCGAGCTGAAACGGAATTGAAGGTGACAGGAGAGCGCTCCTTCCACGGCGTTCCCCGGCCACGTCAGCTGCCGCCTGCGCAGTCGCTAGCCACTCGCTCGCTGGCGCTCGCTCGCTCGCATCGGCGGAGATCAGCACAGTGACTTCCTGGCAGCCGGAGCTGGAAGAGCTGCGCCGTCGGGAGGCGCTCGCCGAGCGCCTCGGAGGTCCGGAGAAGGTGGCCCGCCAGCACGAGTTCGGCAAGCTCGACGTGCGCCAGCGGATCGATCAACTCGTGGACGAGGGCACGTTCTGGGAGATCGGCAAGACCGCCGGCGTGGCCCGCTACGACGAGCAGGGCACGCTGATCGAGTTCACGCCGTCGAACTCCGTGTACGGCCTGGCCGAGCTCGACGGCCGTCCCGTCGTCGTGTCCGGCGACGACTTCACCGTCCGCGGGGGGTCGAACGACGCCTCGATCTCCGCCAAGCGCGTCGCGGCCGAAGCGCTCTCGCTCGAGCTGCGGCTGCCGCACGTGCGCCTGCTCGACGGCATGTCGGGCGGCGGTTCGGTGAAGACGATCGAGCAGGCCGGACGCACGTACATCCCCGAGCTGCCCGGATGGCACAACGTGATCGACCACCTCAACGTCGCTCCGTCCGTGTCGCTCGTGCTCGGATCGGTGGCCGGTTTCGGTGCCGCGCGGGCGACGACCGCTCATTACTCGGTGATCGTGCGCGGCACGGCGCAGATGATGATCGCCGGGCCGGCGCTCGTCGAGCAGGCGGGGCTCGGCTCGGTATCGAAGGAGGAGCTCGGGCACGCCGACATCCACTCGACCAACGGCGCCGTCGACGATGCTGTCGACACCGAGCCGGAGGCGTTCGACCGGGCGCTCGACTTCCTCTCGTACCTGCCGTCGAGCGTGGATGAGCTACCACCGGTCGAGCCGTGCGACGACCCCGTCGATCGCCGTGACGCGCGCCTCGCCGACATCGTTCCCCGCAATCCGCGCCAGTCGTACGACATGCGCGCGATCGTGACGTCCGTGGTCGACGCAAAGTCGTTCTTCGAGATCGGCAGGGCGTGGGGGACGTCGATCGTCGGCGGTTTCGCGCGCCTCGCCGGCATCCCGGTCGCGATCTATGCCGAGAACCCCATGATGCTCGGCGGCGGCTGGACGGCCGATTCCTGCCGCAAGCTGATCCGGCTGATCGATGTCGCCTCGCTGTTCAAGCTGCCGATCGTGCACCTCGAGGACTGTCCCGGTTTCTTGATCGGGATCGAGGCGGAGCGGGCGTGCACCGTGCGCTTCGGCAGCGAAGCGCTCGTCGCGCTGCGCCAGGCGCAGGTGCCGTACTGCACGGTCGTCATCCGCAAGGCGTTCGGGATCGCCGGGGCGTCCAACCGCAAGCCCGGCAGCGAGTCGATGCGAATGGCCTGGCCGTCGGGTGATTGGGGCTCACTGCCTCTCGAAGGCGGGCTCGAGGTGGCGTACAAGGCAGAGCTCGCGGCGAGCGACGATGCGCCCGCGCTCCGCGACGAGATCGCCGAGCGCCTCAACCGCCTGCGGTCGCCACATCGCTCGGCCGAGTTCTACGAGATCGAGCAGATCATCGACCCGCGCGATACGCGTGCGATGCTGTGCGACTGGGTGCGGTTGGCACGCCGCACGCTGGCGCCCGCGGCCCCGGCTTGGGGCTTTCGTCCCTGAGCTGCTGTCACAACGCGAGGGCATCTGCGAACGGCGTCGTCATCCGGCGCACTGTGGCGCGGTCGCCGGCGATCACGACGTACTCCTGGTTTCGGGTGTGCGAGACGGTTCCGACCTTCTCGCCCGCCGGATTGTGGATGCCGATCAGCGCGCCGACGTAACGGCGCGAGTCGAAGGCGAGCGCGACGACGTCGCCCCGGGTAGCGCACATGTCGCGCAGCTCGTCGAGCGTCACCCATGATTCGTCGTTGTACGAGACGATCACGACATCGGCGTCGATGGCCGCCAGCGTGCGTCGCAGCGCGCCCGGCATGTCGCGTTTGCTGTTGAACACGCTCTTCGTCGACTCGTCGCGGGCGTCGACGCGCTTGCACGCGACGCCGTAGTGCTGGGGGCGGTCCCAGGCGACCAGTGTCTCCCACACGTGGTAGTTGGTGAAGTAGCGGTGCTGGTTGTACGGCGGGTCGAGGTAGGCAACCGCGACATGGCCGATCTCGCCGGCGAGCTGAGCGGCGTCGCCCAGCAACGCGCGACCGCTTCCCGAGAGCAGGTGTGGTACCTCCAGGCGGAGTGGCTTGTACGAGCGCGGCGCCCACTCCTTGACGTACGCCATCTGCACACCGGTGGTCGAATCGACCCGGTCGGCGGCCAGCATCAGGCTGCTGAGGAGCATCGGTTCCAGCGGCGTCCCGGCGTGGTCGCGAGCAATCGCCTCACGGATGGCGTCGACGCGTTCGCCGTTGTGAGGTTGGAAGAAGCGTGAGCGGACGCAGAACGTCTCCGTGAAGTAGCCGGGAGCGCCGCGGAGCGAGTCGAGCTCGTCGATCGCGGCCTGTAGCTCGCGCCGGTCGACGGCCGACGCGTCGGTCTCGATCCAGGTCCGGGCGAACACGTGCGAGTACCGCGCCGAGTCGACGGCCGTGACGTCGGCCCCACCCGACTTGAACGCTTGGGCGATGCGCGTCGTCCCGGTGAACAGGTCGAGTGCCGTACGTGCCCCCGAGCGAGCGAACAGCTCCGAGAGGACTGGAACGAGACGCCGCTTCGACCCGATGTACTTGATCACACGGACATGATGACGCGCCGACGTTCTGGCGGCGCGAACATCTCCTCGTACGTCACCTTCGCGCCTTCAGACCGGATCCTGGCGTTCTGCTGGCGCGAAAGTGTTCTGGCAGCGCGCTTTCGCGCCGGCAGAACACGTTCAGCGTCGCTCGTCGGGCGGGGCTGGGCGCTCCGCCGTGATCGACGCGAACTCCTCGGCATCGACGGTGACGAACGTTGCCGTGCCGCCGGCAATGTGCGTCCCTGCTGCAACATCGGACAACTCGCCCGTCATCACCAGCTTGCGTCCCGTCCTCGAGTGCAGCCGTACGCGGCATGCCAGCTGCCGGTGGAGTGGCGCCGCTGCCGCGTAACGGACGTACAGATCGCCGGTGAACGCGGGCTGGGCGAGGACGCCGAGCACATAGCCGAACACGTCGTCGAACAGTGCCGCGATGATCCCGCCGTGCGCCCTCCCCGGTGCGCCTTCGTGCGCCGAACGCAGTACGACACGACCTTCGATCTCGTCGCCGTAGCGGTGCATGTCGAGGTCGAGGCCCCACGGCGATGATCGTCCGGAGATCGGCCGATCGTCGAACGTCCCTCTGAACGGGCCCTGCGGCACTTCGAAGTCGAGACCCGGCAGCAAGTCGTGCTCGGTGCGCGAGCGGGGGTCGGCAGGCCACAGCTCGGCCGAGATCGACTCGAGCACGTCGGAGAGGTGCTCGATCTGCTCGAGCGTGGCGTGGCGGCCGACGAAGGCGTGGCCGATGTCGCGCAGCGCCCGGCCGGCTCGTGCGCGTGCTTCGGCGAGGCGGGGATCGACCGGAGGCCAGTCAGGCATCGGCCGGCGCGTCGAGGGCTTGCGTCAGCGTGTTCCAGGCGAGCGTCGCGCACTTGATACGGACCGGAAACTTGACGACCCCCTGCAGCGCCTCGAGGTCGCCGAGTGGCACGTCGGCGGCAGACTCGTCGCCCTCGCCGTCGGTGTCGATCGACATCATGCCCTTGAACTTGCGGACCAGCGCGCGGACCTCTGACAGGCTCTTGCCTTTGACCGCCTGGCTCATCATCGAAGCCGACGACTGCGAGATCGAGCACCCCTGGCCCGTGACTTTGACGTCGTTGACGATGTCGACGCCGTCGAGCCGCTCGATGTCGAGGAAGACCGAGATCTCGTCGCCGCACAGCGGGTTGTGCCCCTCCGCGTGTCGTGCCGGAGGAACTGGCAGCTCGCCACGGTTACGCGGCGTGCGGTAGTGGTCGAGGATGATCTCCCGATACAGATCTTCGAGGCCCGGCATGTCGTCGTCTCCCTGGGGGTCAGAGCTAGAAGCCGAAGATATCGGTGGCGCCGTCGAGCGCATCGGCCAGCGCGTCGACGTCGGAGCGGTCGTTGTACAGGTAGAGACTCGCGCGCGCGGTGGCGTTGACACCGAGGATCCGCATCAGCGGCTTGGCGCAGTGGTGCCCGGCGCGCACGCACACGTTGCGCTCATCGAGCACCTGGCTGAGGTCGTGGGGGTGGATGCCGCGGAAGGCGAAGCTGAGCACGCCGCCCCGCACCTCGACGTTGTCAGGCCCGTGGATCACGATGTCCTCGCCGTAGCGCTCGTTGAGCGTGTCGATCGCATACCGCGTGAGTTCCATCTCGTGGCGCCGCACCTCTGCCATGCCGATCGACTCCATGTAGTCGACTGCCGCGCCGAAGCCGATCGCCTCGGTGATCGGCGGCGTACCCGCCTCGAACTTGGCCGGCACGGGCGCGCACGTGAACCCGTCGAGCCGGACGTCGGCGATCATGTTGCCGCCACCGATGTACGGCGGCATCGCGGCGAGCAACTCGGTGCGCCCCCACAGCGCGCCGATGCCTGACGGGCCGCACATCTTGTGGCTCGAAAAGGCGACGAAATCGGCTCCCCACGCCTGAACGTCGGTGACGTTGTGGGGCACGTACTGACAGGCGTCGACGATGGTCATCGCGCCCGCGTCGTGGGCGGCGTCGACGAGCTTGGCCACGGGATTGAGCGTGCCGAGCACGTTGCTCATGGCGGTGAACCCGAACGCCGAGGCGCCGTCGAGCAGGCGATCGAGGTCGGTGAGGTCGAGTTGTCCGTCGGGTGTGAGCGGAACCCAGCGCAGCTGGATCCCCCTCGTCTGGGCGAGCATGTGCCAGGGGACGATGTTGGCGTGGTGCTCCATGTGGGTCAGCAGCACGACGTCGCCTTCGCGCAGGTTGGCGCCGCCCCACGAGGAGGCCACGAGGTTGATCGCCTCGGTGGCGTTCTTGGTGAAGACCACGTCGTCCGCGCGTGGGGCGTTGATCAGCCGAGCGACTTTCACTCGCGCGTGCTCGTATCGATCGGTCGCTTCGGCGGCGAGCTTGTAGGCGCTGCGGTTGATCGGCGCGTACGAGGTCCGCTGGAACTCGTCCATCGCCTCGATCACCTGGTGGGGCTTCTGCGACGTGTTACCCGAGTCGAGATAGATGATCGGCGCGCCGTCGATCTGGCGACGCAGGATCGGGAAGTCGTCCCTGACGCGCTTCCAGTCGACGGACGTCTCGGGACCCGTCATGGCGCTACCTGCTCTGCGCTCCCGCCCGGAACGACTCGTAGCCCTCGGTCTCGAGCTGCTGGGCGAGCTCGATGCCGCCGCTCGCGACGATCCGGCCGTCGACGAGGATGTGGACGTGGTCCGGCTCGACCTCGTCGAGTAGGCGTTGATAGTGGGTGATCATGACGACGCCCATCGTCGGCCGCTCCGCGCGCACTTCCCGGATGCCGCGGGCGACGACCCGCAGGGCGTCGATGTCGAGCCCCGAGTCGGTCTCGTCGAGGATCGCCAGCTCCGGTTCGAGGATCGCCATCTGCATGATCTCGTTGCGCTTCTTCTCGCCGCCGGAAAAGCCCTCGTTCAGGTAGCGGTCGACGAAGGACGAATCGATCCCGAGCCGCTTCATCCACTCCATCGTCGCTACGCGCAGCTCGAGCACCGACAGGTCGATGCCCTTGCGCGCGGACAGCGCCTGGCGGAGGAACTGGATGACCGAGACTCCGGCGATTTCCTGCGGGTACTGAAACGCGAGGAACATCCCTGCTTTGGCCCGCTCGTCGGCGGGCCAGTCGGTCACATCGTCGCCGCGGAAGGTGATCGTGCCTGCCGTCACCTCGTATTCGGGTGAACCGAGCAGCGTGTTGCCGAGTGTGCTCTTGCCTGATCCGTTCGGGCCCATGATCGCATGCACCTCGCCGTCGCTCACGAGGAGGTCGAGGCCGCGCAGGATCTCGTCGGGTTGGGGGACGCCGGGCTCGACCGCGGGACGGACATACAGTCCCTCGACCCTGAAGAGTTCGCGGGGCGTGAGCTGGGACGTCTCGCTCATACGTTGGATTCTACGCTGCGAGCCGGGGGATTATCACTATGCGCGTAGGAGAAATGCCCGGCCTCATGACACGTGAATGCCGCGCCCGGTGGGCGCTCGCCACCGTATCGTGGCGGACCGTGGGCACTGGCGACGCGGAGCAGCGCGAGTCGCCTGCCGTGGTTCCGGTGCTCGTGTCGGCCGCCGTGCCGGGCGTCGAAACCTATCGGCGGCACTGGCTGCTCGGATCTGTGCTGTTCGCAGCGGGCGTGGTGTTCCCGCTGGCATGGCTCATCTTCTGGGTCCTGCACGCGCGCAGTTGGATGGCGTTGGGCCTCGACCGCCGGTTCCTCGGCCAGCTCGTAGTGGTGCTCGTCATCGTGGTCGTCTCACGCGTTGCGGCCGTGGCTGAGGTGCTGCTGTCGACCAACGCGCGACCGCGCCGCGGTGTGCGCTTCGGCGTCGCGATCACGGTGTTGATCGCGGTCGCGTTGCCCTGCTTCATGGGTGTCGACACCGCGGCCGAGGCGCGGGCCGACATCGGCCGGGCGTTCCAGTCCGCGGGGAACGCGCCGATCTACAACGCTGGCGTCGCGCTGGCGCCTGCGCCGACGACGGCGGGGCCGACCACGACCGCCGTCGCCACGGTGGCGACCGCTCCATCGCCGTCAACGAGCGTCGCGACGACGCGGCCGTCGGTGCCACAGGAGCGCATCCCCAACCAGACCCAGCCGCCTGCGCCGCCCGACGCGCCGCCGGACTCGGGAGTCGACCCCGGACTCTTGACCGACGTGAGCACGATCCTGTTGCTCGGCGGAGACGCCGGACCCGGACGGTCGGGACTGCGAACCGATTCGATGATCCTCGTCTCCATCCACCGCTCGTCAGGCAGGGCGGCGTTGATCTCCGTTCCACGCAACCTGGAGCACTTGCTGTTCCCGCCCGCCACGCCGCTCGCTCGGCGTTACCCGCAGGGCTTCGACGACATCGCCAACGCCGTCTATCCGCGGGTGTCCGGCAACCAATCGCTCCGCGACGCGTACCGGATCGACGAGCTCTCGCCGGGCGCGGTGGCGATCGCGCAGGGCCTCGGGTACTCGCTCGACGTGACGATCGACGACTACGTGTTGATCGACATGCAGGGTTTCCTCGAGATCATCGACGCCCTCGGTGGTGTGATGGTCGACGTGCCGAGAGCGGTCCCTGCGCCGGGCAACCCGCCGGGGGCGCGCCATCAGATGCCGGCCGTGATCCCGGCCGGCTTGCAGTTCATGGACGGCACGACGGCGTTGTCGTACGTGCGGAGCCGCAAGGCGGACACGGATTACCGGCGTGCGGATCGCCAGCGGTCCGTACTCGCCGCGCTCGCCCGCCAGGTGACGCTGTCCGAGGCGCTGTCCGGCTACTCGACGGTGACCTCCGTGCTCGGCGATCGGCTCCGGACGTCGTTGACCACGGATGAATTCACCAACTTTCTCGGCCTGCTCGGAGGCGAGACGGCGATCGTCGAGTCGGTGGGGCTCGTGCCGCCGCTCGTGAATCCGGCGAACCCCGACTACGACGCGCTGGCGAAGATCGTGGGCAAGGTGCAACTGGCGCTCGTCACCGGGCAGAGGTCCGGCTACTGACGATGGTGAGCGACTGACGGCCGCTCGACAATGGCCGACCGTAGAGTTGAGCGCCCCAATGTACGTTGATTGCCTTCCCCGGCCACGCAGGCCGTTTCTGGCCACTCGCTCGCTGGCGCTCGCTCGCTCCCGTCCGCGGAGTGTGCACCAATGAGCGGCCAGACCGACGCCCCCGCGCTCGACCGTCTCCGCCGCTTTGAGCACGAACCCCGGCCGGCGGGGGAGACCGAGCCGCCCGCCGGTTCGCCGGGCGCCCAGATGGCGACGTCGATCGTGCTACCCGGATTGCCGACGATTCGGCGGGTGCCGTTGCTCGGTGTGCTGCTGTTCACGATCGGCGTGGCGATACCGATCGTGCTGGCGGCTTGGGTGTTCGCAAGGCGCGACGACATCGTGACGTTGGCGCTCGAGCCGCGGTTCCTGACCGCGGTGACCGTCGTCGGTTGCGCGATCGTGCTGACGCGTCTGCTCGCAGTGGCAGAAGTGGCGCACGCCTTCCGGCGTTCGAGTGGCATCGCCGGCCGCACGGTCGTGGCCACGCTGGTGGTGCTTGCGATGGCGGTCCCTGTGCTGTTGCTGTCCTTGCGGGCCAACCAGGCGCGCACGATGGTGGCGAGCGTGTTCGGCGAGGGCGGCCCGGCGCTGTACGTGCCTCAACAGCAAGCGGTCGATCCGGGCGCGGTGACCAACATCCTGCTGCTCGGCGGCGACGCCGGCCCCGGTCGGTGGGGTTTGCGCACCGACACGATGATCCTCGTCAGTGTCAACGACGCGACCGGCCGCACTGCGCTGGTGTCGATCCCTCGCAACCTCACGCGCCTGCAGTTCCCGCCGGGCAGCCCGCTGGCGGCTGAGTACCCGAACGGGTTCGACGACCTTGCCAACGCTGTGTTCCCCCACGTGTCGGCCAACCCCGAGCTGACCGAGCACTACGGGCGGTCGGGTCGTCAGCCCGAGGCGGTGGCGTTGTCGGAGGCAGTCGGATACTCGCTCGACGTCGAGATCGACGATTATGCGCTCGTGAACATGCAGGGGTTCACCGAAATCATCGATTCCGTCGGCGGCGTGACGCTCGAACTCTTTGAGAACGTGCCGCTGCCGCCGAGCCTGCCGGGGGAACATCCGCTGCCGTCGTCGATCGGTCCCGGACAGGTCACGATGGACGGGGCGACGGCGATCGCCTACGCCCGCTCACGTTCGGCCGACTCCGACTACCAGCGGATGGGCCGCCAGCGCCAGTTGCTGGCGGCACTCGGTTCCCAGATCTCCGCGACCGAGGCCGTCTCCGGATTCGGCAGCGTCACCGGCGCACTGGCCGACTCGATGCGCACGTCGTTGTCGGCCGGCGAGTTCGCGTCGCTGCTCGACCGGCTCGGTGACAACGCCGCGATCGGCGAATCGGTCGGTCTCGTGCCGCCGCTCGTCGAACCGGGCAACCCGGACTACGCCCAGATCCGCACGATCATCGACGCCGTCGAGCGCTTCGTAGTCACCGGCGAGCCATCCGGCTACGCCGGCTAGTCCGGGCTGGGAATCCAGCGCATCACAGGAAGTATCCGACGATGTCGATGACGAAGTCGGTAGATCCACCGCCGCCGGCGAACACGCGCACCTGTCGCGAGGTGTCGATACCGACGATCGATCCGTTGGCGAGGTTCTGGCCATCGCCGGACCAGTTGATCGAGGATGCCGTGACGCCTGTCGCTGTTCCCGGTGAGACGGTGAGGAAGCCAGAGATCTGCGTTGCCGTGACCGTGAGGTTGTACGCAACCGCGGTGCTCTCGGCCGGCACGCTGTCCGGCGCGTTCACGCCTCCGGTGAGGATGTCGTGCCCGTCGGCCACCGAGACCAATCGCTGGCCGCCAGACGACAGCCGGGTGCCGCCAGGCCAGCGACTGTCGTACGCCCGCACCGGGCTGATCGCGTGGAAGGCACCGGCACTTGCCGGACCACCGAGCTTGCGCCACAGTCCGGGCGTGCCGGCCACCACGCACAGCCAGACGTTCGCGCTGCTGTCGATGTCGATCTCACCGAGCAGGTGTGAATCCGTACGTGTGGACGGGGCGCCGTTCGTGCCCTCGAGATGAAGGGCGGCCCTGGCGCCGGTGGCCCGAAGCCCCAGTCCACCCGAGGCCAGCATGCCGAGCCCGTTGTAGTCGCTGTGCCCCCATACGCCGACTCCGGTTGTGCCCTGTCCATCACCCCGGATGCCGGTGCTGTCGATCGGGGCGCCGCGATTGTCGATCCAAAGCATCGTGCGCTCGCTGGTGAGTGGATTCCCGAGCACCGAGCCAGGTGTTGATCCATAACCGAGGTACGTCATGTTGGCCGCCAACTGCCTGTGACCGGTGATGATCACTTGACCGGTGGCCGCCGCAGCGGGCTGCGCGGATGCCAGCATGCCGCCAGCGACCGCACCCGCCGCCGCCGTTCCCGCAAGGCGAAGTAGATCGCGTCGCGAGCCTGTCACGGGCGTCGGTGCGGGCGGCGCGAGTCGCGCCTCGAGCGCTTCAACGGTCTTCGTCAGTTCGTCGATGCGACGTATCAGGTCTTGACGGTCGTGAATCGGATCGGTGCTCATGTGCCCTCGCTCTCTCTTGGTGAGCGGTCATCACGCCGACGAGCGGTGTATATGCGTCTCGCCGGACGTCGTGGCCTGCCGTCCGACGAACGTATGAGTCGTGGTCCCGCGGTTCAATGACCGAACGGGCACCGATCGGGGCCGGTGTACGTCCTGATCGAACTGGTCCCCACCCCGACGGCTAGCCGATCGGCCGGGGAATCGCCCGGACCATCGTCCAGGGGAGTGGGTGCGCAATGTCGCCGACGTCCAACGATGCCCGCACGAAACGTTCGAACGCTCGCGATGACCAGTGGTTCACGTGGCCTGGTGTATTGCCCCAATCGCGCAGGTAGCGACCCCGCGCCATGTTTCCCGCGCGCCAGATCGGCTCGCGAGGGACCGACAGGATCGCCGTGCCGCGGCACACGCGGGCGATGTCGGCGAGCGCGCGTTCCGGCTGGGGGACGTGCTCGAGCACCTCGAGCCCGACCACGAGGTCGATGCTGTCGTCGACGAACGGCATCCGTGTTGCGTCGCCGAAGAACATCGGCACCTCGATCTCGTCCCATTCCTCGGCGAGGTTCGTGTCGGGCAGATCGAGGCCGACGACCGTTGCGCCAGGGAAGCGCGCCACCAGCCGCTCGGTGATGCGGCCCTCGCCGGCGCCGATCTCCACGACCACGTCAGGCTTGAGGCCCTCGAGCATGCGGTCGAGGGCGGCGAAGAAACCGCTCATCATCCGCTTCTCGATCGGGTTCTTCGAGGCGTACTTGTCGTAGGTGTTGCCGGCGACGTTGTCCGGCTGCACGGCGTTCACTGGTGCGCCTCGCAGTCGTGAGGTGCGGAGAACGCCGGTTCGGGGACACGGGCACCAGTGAACGCTTCGCCGCTGCGCGGCGAAGAATGCGACGTGACTCTGGGCTCGCTTCGCTCGCTCATGGCGCAGGACGGTAGCGGGTGGTGCGAATATGCTGCCCCCGGCATGTCCCAGCCCACCCTCACGGAGCGCCGGCCGATCAAGCTCGTCATCCAGATCCCGTGCTTCAACGAGGAGGACACGCTCCCGTCGACGATCGCCGACCTGCCGCGCGAAGTTCCGGGGGTTGACGTCGTCGAGTGGCTGGTGATCGACGACGGCAGCTCCGATCGCACCTCCGAGGTGGCGCGTGAGTTGGGGGTCCACCACGTGGTGCGCCACGACCGCAACCGAGGTCTGGCGGCGGCGTTCATGACCGGGCTCGACGCCGGGCTGCGCGTGCGCGCCGACATCATCGTCAACACCGACGCCGACAACCAGTACGTGGGGGCGTGCATCCCGGAACTGATCCGCCCCGTGCTCGAGGAGGGCGCGGATCTCGTCGTGGGGGAGCGCCCCATCGAGGAGATCTCGGAGTTCTCGGGATTGAAGAAGCGATTGCAGCGTTTCGGGTCGTGGGTCGTGCGCCGGTTCTCGGGCACGACCGTGCGCGACGCCGCCAGTGGCTTTCGGGCGATGAGTCGCACCGCCGCGCTGCGGCTGCAGGTGTTCGGCCGCTACAGCTACACGATGGAGACGCTCGTGCAGGCGAAGGCCGAGGGTTTGACGGTGGCGAGTGTGCCGATCAAGGTCAATCCGGTGACGCGACCGTCGCGGCTGGCGAAGAGCATGTCGCAGTATCTGTTTCGGTCCGGGAGCACGATCGTGCGCAGCTTCGCTCTGTACTACCCGTTCCGGTTCTTCTTCTGGATCGGGCTCGTCCCGTTCCTCATCGGCGGCGGCCTGATGGTGCGGTGGCTCCTCTACTGGCTGTTCGAGGACCCCTACCGCAGCCGCATCCCCAGCCTCGTGATGGGCAGCGTGCTCGTGATCGTCGCGGTGCAGATCTGGGTGGTGGCGTTCCTCGCCGATCTACAGGCGGCGGCGCGCCGTCTACTCGCGGAGGCGCGCGCGCGGGATCGTCGACGTGCGTTCGGTCTGGAGGACTAGAACCGTCACCAACCGCGGTCAACCCACTCTTGAAGATGCGGTCGCTCGGTGCCGATCGTGGTGTCCGCGCCGTGCCCCGGAAGGACGATCGTCTCGTCGGGGAACGTGAAGAGCTTCTCCTCGATCGAGCGGATGATCGTCGGGAAGTCGCTGCCGGGGAATTTCGTCGCGCCAGGCCCTCCGGGGAACAGCGTGTCACCGGTGAACAGCAGCGGCGTGCCCGCGACCGCGAACGAGATCGAGCCGGGAGTGTGTCCCGGATTGTGGATCGCGTGCAGGCGCAGGCGCCCGACCTCGATCACCTCGGCATCATCGATGAACACGTCGTAGCCGACGTCCTTGAGCATCGGTGCGTCGAGCTTGGTCACGCCGACCTCGTAGCCCGCCTCGCGGATCTGTGGCACGGCGCCGATGTGGTCGAAATGCCCGTGCGTTTCGAGCACGCGGCGCACGTTGAGTCGCTGACACAGCTCGAGCAGCCGCTCGTGCTCGTTGGCGGCGTCGATCAGGAGTGACTCGCCGGTCCGGCGGCATTTGATGACGAACACGTTGTTGTCGTACGAGCCGACCACCACCTTGTGTACCTCGACGTCGGCGTTCGACCAGTGCAGCGTGTTGGACGGAGAAGCCATGGCCACAGCATCGCAGGCCGACGTCACGAGGACACGACGTCGAAGCCGAGTCCGAGCGCGACGCCGATCTGGGCCGGGTCGAAGGTCACGAACGAGACGGGGCCCGGCAGTCGCTCGGCGGCCGCGAGATGGATGGCGTCGGTGAGCCGCACCGGCTGCAGGCGGGACAACGTGGCGGCACGATCGAGGCAACGCTGGTCGATCGGGACGATGTGGATGTGGTCCCACGCCAACCGGATCGCGTCCTCGAGATCGGCGCGCAGGACTGGTTCATCGGTGAGGCGATCGATGGCCGGTAGCGCCTCGGTGAGCGCCATCGCGGAGGCGCACCACACCGGGTCGGCATCGAGCGCATCCAGGACGACCCGCCGTTGGGCGCCGTCGACCGCGAGCGCCAACAACGCGCTGGTATCGAGTGCCAGCGTCACCCCCGAAGTTCCCTCAACGCTCGGTCGATGCGCACCCCCGACCAGACCGCTACTGCAGCCGGCGGGCGCCATAGGCCGCTGCGTCGGGGCGGCACGAGTGCACCCGACGAGATCAGGCGGTCGATGTCGGGCGCTGCCTCGTCGAGCGGTGCGAGCTGCGCGACCGGTCGGCCGTGCGCCGTGATCACGGTGCGCTCGCCGGATGCGGCACGCCGGACCGCCGGGGCCAGCCTCGAGCGCAGTTCTCTGATCCCGGCGGTGTGCACACGCGTACACAACCACATTTCTCGAACGTAGGCAACCAGCGCGAAAATGGCGCGTATGAACTTCGCCTTCACCGAGGAACAGGACGAGCTGCGCAACACGATTCGGGCATTTCTCGAGGCCAAGAGCCCCGAGAGCGCCGTGCGCGAGCTGATGGAGACGGAGGCCGGCTACGACCAGGCCGTGTGGAGCCAGATGGCGGAACAGATGGGTCTGCAGGGCCTGCACATCCCCGAGGAGTACGGCGGCTCGGGGTTCAGCTACGTGGAGCTCGGGATCGTGCTCGAGGAGATGGGTCGACGGCTGTTGGCCGCGCCGTTCTTCTCGACGGTTGTGCTCGCCGCCAACGCCCTGCTGCAGTCGGGTGACGACAACGCCAAGAAGGCGCACCTGCCCGGCATCGCCAGCGGCGAGACCATTGCCGCGCTGGCGTTCACCGAACCGTCGGGCAAGTGGGACGAATCGGGCATCACGATGGAGGCCACGAGGTCGGGCGACGGGTACACACTGTCGGGCACCAAGAGTTTCGTGATCGACGGCCACACCGCCAACCTGATCATCGTCGCCGCCCGCACCGACGCCGGCGTGAGCCTGTTCGCGGTCGACGGTGACGCCTCCGGCATCACCCGCACCGCGCTGTCCACCATGGACCAGACCCGCAAACAGGCCAAGCTCGAGTTCTCCGGGGTCAAGGGCACCGACGTCGCCAAGGCCACGTTCGGCTGGTCCGACTTCTCCCGGGTGCTC
>DASQTR010000271.1:0-2745 GCA_035641795.1 Ilumatobacter sp. | reverse complement strand
TGCACACGCCGGGCGATTCCTTGCTCGGCTGCTCCTGTACGTGCCACCCGACGCGGCCGGCTATGGCACGCGCAACCGCTACCTGCCGGTCAGCGATCCGCGTTGGTGGACAGCGGTCGACGACGCCTTTCCGGTCGTGAGGGTCGTGCTCAGCACGTTGATGCTGCTGCTCGTATCGCACCGCTGGTGGCATTCGAGTCGTCCAGGCCGGCGGACGATGAGCCCTGTCGTCGTCGCTGCCGCCCTGCTCGTCGCGACCGTGGCGCTGGAGGACAGGCTCGGCTGGTACTCGCCTGTACCGGGAACGGCGCTGCGAGTGACGTTGGTGCGTTACGTCCTGGTCGGTGTCACCGGCATCACCCTGGCGTTCGGGTTCCACCGGCTCCGAAGCACTCGCTCGGCGGTGATTGACGTCGTCGGTGACCTCGCACATGACGTGCCGCACCACGAACTTGAGGCCGCTCTCGTGCGATCGCTCGGCGATCCCAGCCTGCGCCTCGGTGTCTGGTCGCCGGAGACCGGTACCTATTGCAGCATGGCCGGCGACACGATCGGTGTGCGACCGACATCGCCTGCCCGCGCGGTCACACTCGTCCGCATCGGCAATCAGCCGATCGCAGCGCTCGATCACGATGCGGTGCTGCTGGAAGACGCTGCCTTGGTGAACGCGGTCACCACCACGATCCGCCTGACGATGGAGAACGAACGCATGCGCGGCGAGCTGGAGGCGCAGCTCTCCGAGTTGGCGCACTCTCGGGCTCGCATCGTCGAAGCCAGCGATGCAGCTCGTCGTCGGATCGAGCGCGACCTGCACGACGGTGCGCAACAGCGGCTCGTCACGCTCGGCATCGGCCTTCGACTTGCCGAGGTCAGTGCCGCCGCAGGAGAGACCGAAGCCACACGCGGTGCCCTGAGTCGGGCCGTCGCCGAACTCGGCGTAGCGATCGAAGAACTTCGCACCTTGGCGCGTGGTGTGCATCCGTCAGTGCTCACCGAGTCGGGACTCTCGGCCGCTCTCGAGTCATTGACCGACCGCGCCGGGCTGCCGACCCGTCTGACGGTCACGCTCGACCACGAACCGTCGGCGCGTTCCGCAGCTGCGATCTACTTCACGGCAGCCGAGGCGCTCACCAACGCCGCCCGACACTCACAGGCGACCCGTGCACTCGTCGATGTGAGTTGCCGTGATGGTGAGTTGCGCCTCGTCGTGTCAGACGACGGCATCGGTGGCGCCAGCCCTGAAGGTGGCAGCGGCCTGCGCGGAATCGAGGATCGTGTCGCCGCCGCGAACGGCATGCTCGCGGTCACCAGCGTCGCCGGTAAAGGCACGAGCGTCGACGCCAGTGTGCCATGCGAGTCTTAGTCGTCGAGGACAACGTGTTGTTGCGAGCCGGACTCGTCCAGCTGCTCCGCGTCGCAGACTTCGATGTCGTCGGCGAGGCGGGCGACGCGGAGACCGGCCTCGAAGCGCTCAGACAGTCCGTGCCCGACGTCGTGATCCTCGACATCCGCATGCCGCCGACCCATACGCTCGAAGGTCTCTCCCTGGCCAGACTCATTCGGGCGGAGTACGGCACATCGATCGGCATCGTACTGCTCACCCAGTACGTCGAAGCGCGACACGCGATCGATCTCCTCGAGTCCGGGGCGAACGGTCTGGGTTATCTGCTCAAGGATCGCGTGCTCGATCCGGCCGAACTTGCCGACGACATCCACCGAGTGGGCGCAGGTGGTTCGGCGATCGACCCGGTGGTCATCGAACATCTGGTGCGGCGCCGGGAACCGGATGGATCGCTGGCATCGCTCTCGCCACGAGAGCGCGAAGTGCTGGCGTCGATGGCCGAGGGGCGTTCGAATCGCTCGATCGCCGACACGCTGTTCATCAGCGAGAAGACCGTGGAAGCGACCATCGGCAGGGTGTTCAGCAAGCTCGGCCTCGAGCCGATCGACACCGAGCATCGCCGCGTGCGCGCCGTGCTGGCGTTCCTTCGAGCGGCGCAGCCCGATCTGTGACGAGCCTGACCACGCACAGTAACCGGGTTACTCCTGCATGCGGTAGGCCACGCTCGCGCCCGCACGCAATGAGGCGTCCGGCGTTGCGGAGGGGCGCAGAACCGATCTCGCACGGCTGTCGAGTCACGCGCTTCGCACCGGAGCACGCAGAAGTGCGGGCGCAAATGGTCGCGGAGAGAGTAGGCGAGCCCGCCCCGAACGGCGCCTATACCGAGGCGCAGTCGACCAGACCTGAACCGCCTGCGTTGTCGCCGTTGAAAGCGGATCATCGTGCAAACACCGATCGGAGTACCGCCTTGCAGCCAGCGTCTCCTCACGGAGTACCGCGACTCGTGACGTCGCTGCCGCCAGTCATCGCGGGTCGGCGAGCCGCTGAGGCGTCGACCGGGCGCGTCTGCGGATCACGACGTCACCGAAGACGTCAGGGTCGCCATCGATGCGGCTCGCAGTTCGCCGGCGTCATCCGTCCGAGATCCGTCCTCCTGGCGGTTTGATCCGTCGAGCCCAGTTGGGTCAAACAGCGAATCTCCGGGTCCGCTGGGCTCATCGTTGCTATCCAACCTGGTCATCGATCGTGTTGGACGGGGGAGTGATCCTTTCGTCCTTTCACCGCATTTCCCCAGGTAGATCGCAGATTTCGTGGAGCTGGGGGGAATCGAACCCCCGTCCATCAGTCGGTGGGCGGGACCGCTACGACCATTCCCGGCTTCGGGCCTCACGCTGGCTCACTGG
>DASQTR010000270.1:0-3632 GCA_035641795.1 Ilumatobacter sp. | reverse complement strand
CCGCCAATCTGAGCTCGGCGTTCCCGAGCGGCGTGAAGAACACGTATCGGCTCCGCCTCGCGTCGGGGCGATACGTCGACGCGTCAGCCAACCATCCGTTCCTGACACTCGACGGCTGGCAGCCGGTCGAAGACCTGAAGGTCGGCGTTCGAATCGCCAGCGCACGGCGCATTCCCGGAGGGTCGACACTTTCCCACGGGATGAGCGATCAGGAGCTGATTCTGCTCGGCCATCTCATCGGCGACGGATGCACTCTCGATCGTCACGCCGTTCAATACACGACGATCGATCCAGCCAACGCAGCGGCGGTGTCGCAGGCGGCGTTGTGGTTCGGCGTGCAAGCCCGCGAGATAGCCGAGCGCACATGGACACAGGTGTACCTGCCGAGCCCGTATCGGCTTACGCACGGCAAGCAAAACCCGATCGCGGCTTGGCTGCGGCGGCTGGGCGTGTGGAATTTGCGGTCGTGGCAGAAGTTCGTGCCGGCCGCTCTGTTCAGCCAGTCGGAGGAGCGGATCGCTCTGTTCCTTCGCCACCTGTGGGCTACCGACGGAAGCGTCACCGTGCCGTCCGGGCGGGGCGCGCCGAGAATCTATTACGCCACTTCCAGCCGTCAACTGGCCGACGATGTCGCTGCACTGCTCCTGCGACTCGACATCCGCGCGCGGATTCGCGTTGTTCCGCATCGAACGCATCGAACCGCCTTCCATGTCGACGTGTGCGGGCGTGAGGACCAGTTGCACTTCGCTCGGCACGTCGGCGTGCACGGAAGCCGTGGTGTGCGCCTCGCCGAACTGGTGCGGCAACTTGGGGACAAGGTGTCCAACCCGAACGTCGATGTGGTTCCTGCTGGTGTGTGGGAACACGTTCGGCACAAATCCTTGCCATTGGCCGGCATCACAACCCGGCAACTCGCCGAGCGGCTCGGGATGCAGTACTGCGGCTCGACGCTGTACAAGCACGGCGTCTCACGCCGTCGGATGCAGCGTCTGGCAGACATCACGGGTGACACGTGGCTCGCCGACCTCGCTACCTCGGACGTGCTGTGGGACGAAATCGTCGCCATCGAGCCGCTCGGACCACAGCCAGTCTTCGACGCGACAATCGACGGTACGCACAACTTCGTGGCCAACGGCATCGTCGCCCACAACTCACTCGAGCAGGACGCGGATGTCGTCATGTTCCTCTATCGCGACGAGGTGTACCACCCGGAGTCTCCTGACAAGGGCTCTGCCGAGGTGATCATCGCCAAGCATCGTGCCGGGCCGATCGGCACCAAGCGGCTGGTGTTCCTCGGTCAGTACACGCGGTTCGACAACGCCGCTCGCGGAGTGTGACCGTCTGGACGTCAATTTCACGCGCCGCGCATATCCGAGCCCGCGACCTGTCAAGATTTCGTCGTGATCAAGGTGGGCGGAGTTGCCACCGTCGTCGTGGCGACGGCTACTGCGGCGTGCGGATTGCTGATGCTCAGCGGTGCCGGGCCGACTCCTGCTGCGGGTGTAGACACCGTCGTCGAGCCGGCCGCCGAAGTCGAGGTGCCGGTCACGACAGAGCCCGCCGAAGTCGTCGACTCGACCAGCACCACCACCGCACCCGCGCCGCCGATTCCGCTCAGTGTGACCCCCACTTCGATCACCGTCGGCGTCGGTGGCACGGCGCGCATCGCAGGCGAATGCCCGATCGTCGACGGCGCGCCGCTCGGGCCGGTCGAGATCTGGCAGATCGGCTCGGTCGTCACGCCGGTGTCGACCGGCGTCACCTCCGCCAGCTGGTCGTACGACTGGACTGCCCCGAGCGAGGTCGAGCCGCTCGTGCTCCAGGTCTGGTGCGGTGACCCGTCGCAGTACCGAGGTGGCTACCCCGAATCACTCCAGATCGAGGTCGCGTTCGTCGCCCAGGCAGCACCGACCACAACCGCCCCGCTGGTTCCGGAACCGCCCCACCAGATACCCGAAACCGGCTGATCGGCCCGATGCATGAGACTCGCGGCATGACGCCGACCGAGACCGTCCAGTCGACGATGCCGTTGTGCGCCACGTTGGGCATCACCGCCTCGCAATTCGAGCCAGAACGCGTGGTGCTCCATCTCGACTGGCAGCCAGGCCTGTGCACCGGCGGCGGGTTGCTGCACGGCGGGGCGCTGATGGCCCTGGCGGACTCTGCCGGCGGCGCATCAGCGTTCCTCAACCTGCCAGAGGGCGCAAGCGGGACGTCGACGATCGAGTCGAAGACGAACTTCCTCGGCGGCGTGCGCGAGGGCGCGTCGCTCACCGCCACCGCCACGCCACTGCACCTCGGTGCGACGACGATCGTCGTCGAGACCGAGCTGCGGACCGCCGAGGGCAAGCTCGTCGCCAAGACCACACAGACGCAAGCCGTGCTGCGACCGCGAGCCTGACAGCGCGCGATTGCGCCCGGACCCCCGGCATGATGAGCCGATGTTCCTCGGCGAGGATCTCCTCCAATGGTTGCTCCTGGCACTTGGCGGAGCGCTGTTCGCAGGGAACCTGGTGGCGGTGGTGCGACCTCCGGAGCGCCAGCGCGAGCAGGGCAACCTCGAACGCGCCCCGGTCGGGCGCTCCTTGCTGTACGCCGGGCTCGGTCTGGTCGCCGCGGTCTGGGCGCTCGCATCACTGATCGCCGGGTGAGGATCAACCATGGCCGCCCACCCCCTGCAGCTGCGCTTCCTCGCGTCGGCGACGCGCTCGGGTCAACTGCCCGAGTCGTCCGCGGAGGTGGCGTTCGTCGGTCGCTCCAACGTCGGCAAGTCGTCGCTGATCAACGCCCTCGCGAATCAGAAGCAGCTCGCTCGCGTCTCCAATACGCCAGGGCGCACGCAGCTGATCAACATCTTCCGGCACGACGGCGGCGGCACACTCGTCGACCTCCCGGGCTACGGCTACGCCAAGGTGCCTGGCCGCGTCCGCAAGGACTGGCCGGAGATGATCGAGGGCTACCTGCTCGAACGCGAGCCGTTGGAGATGGTGTTCGTGCTCGTCGACGGCGAGATCGGGCCGACACCGCTGGACGTGCAGATGCTCGACTGGCTGCGCGAGAACGCCGTACCCCACACCGTGGTGGCGACCAAGACCGACAAGGTCAAATCGTCACAGCGGCAACGTCGCAAGCAGGAGTTGGCGGACGGTTGCCGGCTCGACCCCGGCGACGTCGTGTCGGTGAGTGCGACCAAGGGCGCCGGCCTCGACCAACTACGAACACTCGTCCGCGCCCACCTCACCTGAGGGCTTCGTCCCTGTCAGCGGCGCACTCGCGCAGCGAGATAGCGAACTCGTATGTCGTCGCCGAAGTCGGCATTGCCGGGTAGGTAGCTCGCGGGCGGGCTGAGATGGACGACCACCCATCGCCCGTCTCGCTCCAGGTCGTGCACCACCTGGTTGCACCGCCGCTCGCGCCAGATGTCATCCCGCTGCGTTAGCACCACCACGCCCCCCGGCCGCGCGACCCGGCAGAACTCGCGCCAAATCGCAGCGACGTCGGGCACGTACGTCAGCACACCGACACACACGACGCCATCCACGCTGTCGTCCTCGTAAGCGAGCGGCTGCTGCAGGTCGCCCACGACCACGCTCTCGTATATGTCACGCGCGGCCGCCCGCACGATCGAGTCT
>DASQTR010000269.1:0-5460 GCA_035641795.1 Ilumatobacter sp. | reverse complement strand
CACGCACACGGCACCAGCTGCGGCTGTCCACGAATCACCCCAAAGAGTTGCAATTGGCAATCTCCACGCTGCTCCGCAGTTCCAGCTGAGCCTGGCCCTCGAGACACGCGGGCAGCGCTCGACAGTCGCGCGCACGCCGATCCGGCGATGGCACGTGCTCAAGACACCCTGGATGGGGTAGCGGCACCGACGGTCATACCGGCCCGGTGGGACCTCGCCAGGCTCGCAGCCGCGGCACCCATCGCGGAACCGCCTGCTGGTAGCGCTGATACGACTCGCCGTGCGCAGCCCGCAACGTGGGCTCCTCATAGAAGTGAACGAAGGCCGTCACCGCGACCGCGAACAGTGCGAGGTACAGCATGATCCCGAGGCTGGGAGACAGCAATGCCTGACCTCCGATCACCGACGCAACCGCGACATACATGGGGTTGCGCACGTAGCGGTAGGCGCCGCTGACGACGAGCCGTTCGGTCGGCGCCGTCGGCGACGGTGTACCGCGACCCTCGACAGCGAATCGCCAGACGGCATGCAGCAGGACGCCAGCGCCAGCGGTGATGAGACTGGCCGAGATCGACACCACCAGCGGCCAAGGTCCCCACGGCGTCGGCGTCCAGCGCGTGATCGCCCCAGGGATCAGCACCGCCACCGTGCCCGGGACGACCACGACGAACAGCAAGCTCCCCAAGAAAGGCGTCGCCCGATCACCGATGTCAGTCATGGGGCAGCATCCTCGCAGTCCTGTCGTCGAGCCGAACCGCTCAAACCTCGCGGCCCAAGTGTCGCTCGGGGACGCATAACGCGCGGCGCAGAACGACGGGCAACGTCGCGCCGAGGCGCGCACCGAACGGCGCATCTGATCGCGTGGTCGTCCACTTTCGTGCTTCTTGCCGAGCCACTCAATGGGACCGCACGTGCCTGGGCTCCTGAAATCACCGCACTCGAACTTCTCTACGCCCTCGCCTTGCTGTGTCAGCCAGTGCGGCCGCCAGCTTCGAGCCCGAGTACAACCGCCACATGACCACCGACTCCATCGATGGTCTACGACACACGACACAATGACGAGCCGCCACCGCCCTTCAGCGGGACCGAGGAACTCTGAGGTGGGGGCGCCGGACCGCCGTAATCGACCAGGACGCGCTTTCCACCATGACGCCGGCCGAAGTGGTGTGGTCGCTGATGAGCTGCTTCACATTGGCGATCGCGTCGGCCTTGGCGGTCTCGCCCAGCCCCTCGGTGAGGCCGCGGTAGAGCCCCATGCCACGCACGTACTGCCAGGCGTCCTCGGTGTCACGGCCCAGCTGCATCGGCGCCTCGATCGGGACGAACGCGATCGATGCGTATCCGGCTTCGGTCAGCATCGCTGCCGCTGCGTCGGTGTCGGCAAGGCCGAACGGTCCCGGCGCTCCCAGAGGGGGCGAGGGAAGGTCGCGGCCGACGGCGAGGGCGGCGCGCAGCGCGACCAGCCAGGGGTTGCGGTCGAGCGCCTGCCACGCCAGCACCGCCAGCCGACCACCGGGACGAAGGGCCGCAGCGATGTTGGCGAACGCGGCGAGGCGGTCCGCGAAAAACATCACCCCGTAGCGACTGATCACTACGTCGAACGCGGCGACGTCGAACCGGTGCACCTGGGCGTCGGCCCATTCGTACCGCACGTTGGCCTGGCCCGCCCGCCTCGTACGGACGGCCGCCTCGTCGAGCATGCGCTGGTTGATGTCGACCCCGAGCACGGATCCGGCCGACGCCAGCACTCCCGCGTCACGTGACGACTGGCCGGTGCCGCAGCCGACGTCCAGCACCCGGTCCGTCGCTGCGACATGCCCTTGGTCGAGGAACGTCTGCCATGTGGCGGCCGCGGCCGCGTCATACCTGTCGGCGGCGCGCACCCAGTGGTCGGCCTCGCCCTCCCAGGCTGCGGCCATCTCCGTGTTCGTGATCTCCATTGGTTCCCCACTCCAACCTGTCAGATCCCAACCGGTGACGCGTGCCCTTGGTGGCTCAGCCGACGGGCGCGAGCTCGATGGGCTGAGCGGCGTCAGTATCGCATGCGGAGAGCTTCGAAGTTGCCGCTTCGGAAGAACCCAGCGAGCGTTCATGCAACGACATCAGCGACACAGAACGCGCGGCACAGAACAGCGTCGCGATTGCACGACGGACCAGCTCGTATCGGCGCTTCCGTGACGCGTCGGATCGGCGTTTGGGGCAGTCGCGGTCGGACGGCTG
The DNA here is from genome assembly GCA_035641795.1 of Ilumatobacter sp. Taxonomy (GTDB): domain Bacteria; phylum Actinomycetota; class Acidimicrobiia; order Acidimicrobiales; family Ilumatobacteraceae; genus Ilumatobacter. Next base: position 3,240 of record DASQTR010000269.1, on the reverse strand, counting down.
GTTGCGGTCGGTCGCTCGTAGATAGAGCAGGATCTATGTTCCGGTGGCTCGTATTTCTCGCCGGATGGGATGTGGGGTCTGTATAGAGTCGCGCCGCCGCCGACATCCCGAGCCAGCGGCGGCACGGGCGGTGTTCGGTTCGGACAGTCCGCGAGCGTCAGTGGTCATTCGGGCGGTACGACCATGTCGCCGCGCTAGGTCACCGAGGAAGAGGTTGCAACCATGCCCGACGACATCGACATCAGCGCTGCCGAAGTAGCACCCGAGCTTCGGCAAGGTGACCATGGTCCGTGGGTCCGGTATCTCAAGCAGATGCTGGAACACAACGGACTCAACGCAGGACGCATTGACGAGAACTTCGACGCGACGACTGAGTCGGCGGTGCGCGAGTTTCAGCAGCGCTACGCCAACGACGGCGCGGCCACCGGTATCGCCGATCGCCGCACTTGGTTGAGCCTGCACGGGCGCGCCGACAGCCTCGAGCAGATCGACGACTTGCGGGGTGAGCAGGTGATGGGCCAGTCGAGGCTCGATGCGCTCCAGCGCGACGGCCAGGAGCTCGACGTGGGCGCAGAAGTGGGCCGGCGCGGCTGGATCCAAGCCGATCTCAACCTGTCCGTCTACGACCACAACGAGACCGAGGTTCCCCACGCGGCCGCATATCTGCGCCTCATGGACAAGGACACGGAAGAGTGGGCCGACGAGAGCGGCATCATCGAGAGCGGACGCCTTCACGTGGACGATGTGTGGATGCCGCGCTCGGGTTGGCTGCACCTCTATGTCGACTCGTCCCAGCCGTTTCACGACGGAAACGATGTTGGACAAATCGTGGGACACGCATCCTTCGAGTGCAACAGCAAGACGGTGGTGTTCGAGGCACGACAAGCTTCCGGTGTCACCAAGACCGTGACCGTTGCCGAAGCAAGAACACATGGATGGAGCAAAAGTTGGACGCTCGAGAGTGGCGGTGCGATCGACTGGCTGGCCGGCGGAGCTTCCATCGGTGGGGAACAGACGGATGAGTACACCGATGAGACGGGCCGAGAATGGACCTTCGCGTTTCCTGGACGAGGCTGGAAGAAGTTCGAGCAGCTCTGATTCTCGTCTGCCGATCTCGCGCGCCGCTTGAGGTGTGCGATCCGCTCAGAACACGCGCGCAGATCGGCGGGCGCAGAACGACGGCCCGCCGGTGCTGCGGGCTCGCTCCGAACGGCGCTTATACCGGGTCTGGTAGGGCTCTGCTAGCGCGTGCCGTCGTCGAAGTCTTTGAGGAGTCGGCGCATGATCTTGCCCGATGCCGTGATGGGAACCTCGCCCACGAACTGTATGGCGCGTGGGATCTTGTAAGCGGCAAGGTGTTCGCGACAGTGCGTGACGAGTGCCTCTGTCGTCACGGTGGCCGCGGGTTTAAGCACGACATAGGCCTTCGCCAGTTCACCTTTGATCTCGTCGGGAACTCCGGTCACTGCTGCCAACGCGACATCGGGATGCATGCACAGGACACGCTCCAGTTCGGCTGGGTAGACGTTGAAGCCGGCGGTCAGAATCATGTCGGTCTTGCGATCGACGATGGTGAAGTAGCCGTCTTCGTCCATCGTCGCGATGTCGCCCGAGTGGAGCCAGCCGTCACGTTCGATCGACGCGTTTGTCGCGTCATCGTTGCCGAAGTAGCCGTCCATCACCATCGGGCCCCGAAACATCAACTCACCACGCTCCCCCGGTCCGAGCACAACATTGGGATTTTCGATGTCAACGACGCGCATCGAGTTGCCGGGGTAGGCAACGCCGATCGTGCCCGGCTTGTTCGGCCCGACGACGGGGTTGGCGCTGGCCGCGCCGGCGAGCTCGGTCATGCCCCACACTTCATGGATCGGGCAGCCAGTTCGTTCGGTGAACTCGATCGCCTTCGCTGCAGGGAGAGTCTGGCCGCCAACCCAACAGCGCGTGAGGCTCGACAGGTCGGCATTGTCGAAGTCCGGATGGGCGAGCAGGTAGTAGTACGCGGTGGGGACCCCGTCCATCAGTGTCACCCGGTGCTCAGCGATGGCGGTCATCACCGCCACTTCGTTGAACCGCGGCACCATGATCAGCGTCGAACCGGCCATCATCGCTGCGTTGAACACGCATGACCCATAGACGTGAGCCAAGGGCAACGCGGTGAGGACACGGTCATCTGGACCGCGGGCACCCATCAGTACCGTCCCGACCGCGGCGGTGATCACCGCACGATGGCTCTGCATCGCGCCCTTCGGGTGACCGGTCGTCCCCGACGTGTAACAGATCGCCGCGACATCGCCGCGCTCACGCTGACGGGGCGCAAACTCGGTTCCCTCAGCGCTGAGCCATCCAGTGAACGACGTGGCCCCCGGCGGCACTTCGTCGCCCCACAACACGACATTCGACAATCCGTCGACGCCGACGTGCTCGAGCAGCGCACGACCCTTGTCGATCGATGCCACCACCACCCGTGCTCCCGAATCGGCGACGACGTAGCCGACCTCGTCGACGGTCAACATTGAACTGATCGGATTTACCACACCACCGGTCTTGGCGATCGCGTAATACGCAACAAGCCACTCCCAACAGTTTTGGCCGTACAACGTCACCCGGTCACCCGGTTGCACACCAGCCGCGACGAGACCATTCGCGGCACGATTCGACAGCTCGTCCAGATCGTTGAAGCTGAACGATTCCGCCTCAACAATCAACGCAACCTTGTCACCGAAGCGCCGCGCAGCCTCGGGAAGGATCTCGCCAATCGATTCCGCCATGACGGCAGCGTAGGGTAACAACTCAACCGCCATGAACGGCTCGCTGTCGCAGCGCCGAACGCCCGCTCAAGACTACGCCTAGAGGGTGATCGATGAGGCGCGCAGAACGGCGCGTCGCCACCCCATGAATCCCGCCGGGATCGGTGGAGGCTCCAGCCCTTGAGAGGATGGAGTCATGACAGGAGCGAAGCGGGGCGGGAGGTATCCCGATGAGCTACGCGAGCGGGCGGTGCAGATGGTGTTCGAACATCAGCACGAGTACCCGTCGCAGTGGCAGGCGATCGAGTCGATCGCGGAGAAGTTGTCGATTCATCGCGAGACGGTGCGAGGTTGGGTGCGGCGCGCCGAGGTCGATGGTGGCCGGAGAGCGGGGGCGACGTCGGAACAGCTCGAGGAGTTGAAGCGGTTACGCCGTGAGAACGCCGAGCTGCGCAGGGCGAATGAGATCCTGAAGGCGGCGTCGGCTTTC
>DASQTR010000268.1:0-3715 GCA_035641795.1 Ilumatobacter sp. | reverse complement strand
GGAGGTAGTCGCGCAGTGCCTCGCTGTAGTACGTGCGCTCGCTGGTCCGCTCGGCACGCCGCAGCACGCGTGCGGGCAGCACGAAGGTGTCCATCGCCGTGTCGAAGTCGAGCTGCGTGATCAACCCGTCGCTGAGCAGTTGGCGCAGCACCTGATTGAAGCGGTTGCGGCTCTGCTCGGGGTGGACGATCGGGTCGTACGTCGACGGTGCGCGCACGAGGCCGGCGAGGAAGGCCGCTTCGACGAAGGTGAGGTCGGCCACGTTCTTGCCGAAGAACGTCTCGGCGGCGGCGGCGATGCCGTATGAGTTCTCACCGAAGAACACGGTGTTGAGATAACGCTCGAGGATCTCGTCCTTGGTCTTGTGCTTCTCGAGCCTGACCGCGTAGGTCATCTGCAACAGCTTGTAGCGACCGTCGCGCTCGAAGCCCGCCATGTAGTCGTTCTTCACGACCTGCATGGTGATCGTCGAGGCGCCTTGTACCGGTCCCTCGCTGGCGAAGTTCGAGAGGGTCGCCCTGAACAGGCTGCGCACGTTGACGCCGTGGTGGACGTAGAACTCCCGGTCCTCGACGGCAAGGAACGCCTGGATCACGTGCCGCGGCACGTCGACGATCGCGATCGGCTGGCTGTTCTCGACCTCGAACACGCCGATCTCGTTGCCCTGGGAGTCGTACACGTACGAGCGCGCCGCGAGCTGCGCGAAGTCGGGCAGCTCGACTGGGATCTCGTCGTGGGCGTTGGCGATCCGCCACATGCGTGGCGCCACCGCGACCATCACCGCCGTCAACAGGAGTGCCCCGGCGCCGATCACCAGCGCCATGCGCAGCACCCAACTCACCCTCGACATCGTGCGCTCGACACTACCGACGCCCACGCTCGCACTGCGGCAACGCCACATCGAGTCGTTCGCGCCGGTGGTCGCCACACCGCCCGGTGTCAGGCACCCCGCGGGTGCCAGACACCATTTGTTCAGTCAGCGGCCGAGGTGACGGCCTTTCTCGACCACCACGACACCTGCATCGCTGAGCGTGAACTTGGTGCCGTCCTCGTCGCGGTCGAGTCCGATGCGATACCAGTCGGGGACGACCACGTTCTTGTCGATGATGCAGCGCTTGAGCCGCGCCCCGGCACCGATGTGGACACCCTCCATGATGATGCTGTCGGTGACGTGGGCGTCGTGGTCGATGAACACGCCCGGGCTGATGATCGAGCGCTCGACATGCGAGCCCGACACGATCGAGCCCTGGCACAGCAGTGACCCGTCGACGAACGACGGCTCGCCGCCCACGCCACGCGAAACCTTCGCCGGCGGCGCCGTGCGGTGCAACGTGTAGACCGGCCACTGGTCGTTGTAGAGGTTGAACACCGGCACCGGCGCGATCAGGTCCATGTTCGCTTCGTAGTAGGCGTCGAGGGTCCCCACATCGCGCCAGTAGCCGCGCTCGCGCTCGTCCTGCCCCGGCACGTTGTTCGTCGAGAAGTCGTAGACGTGGGCCACGCCCTGCCGTGTCAGGGCGGGGATCACGTCGCCTCCCATGTCGGTCAGCGGCCGTGTCTGGTCGGGCGTGACGATGTCGATCAGCGTCTGGGTCTCGAACACGTAGTTGCCCATGCTCGCCAGGCTGCGTGTGTCGTCACCGGGCATCGTCGGCGGGTCGGCCGACTTCTCGTGGAACGCCTGGATCACGCCGTCGACGTCGGACTCGATGACGCCGAACGAGGTCGCCTCCTGCTTCGGGACCGGTATCGCCGCCACGGTTACCCCGGCGCCGGTCTCGATGTGGCAGTCGACCATGTGGCGTGTGTCCATGCGGTAGATGTGGTCGGCGCCGAACACGCAGACGATGTCGGGCCGCTCGTCATAGATCAGGTTCAGGTTCTGGTAGATGGCGTCGGCCGAGCCCTGGAACCATTGTGGCCCACGTCGCATCTGGGCCGGAACCGGCGTCACGTAATCGTCGAGCAGCGTCGAGAAGCGCCAGGTCTGGCTGATGTGGCGATCGAGACTGTGGCTCTTGTACTGCGTGAGGACGACGATCTTCAGGAATTTGGCGTTGGCGAAGTTCGACAGACAGAAGTCGATGAGCCGGTACGTCCCGCCGAACGGCACCGCCGGCTTGGCGCGGTCGTTGGTGAGCGGCAACAGACGCTTGCCTTCGCCCCCCGCCAGCACCATCACCAGCACCCGTGGTTGAGCCATCGTCCCCGCAAGTTAGTCGTCAGGAGAGACCAGACTGTGGGGATGAGTGTGGACGTCGGCGACGACATCAGGCTGCTGGGCCGGCTGATCGGCGACGTGCTCCGTGAGCAAGCCGGCCAGCCCGCGTTCGCGCTCGTCGAGCGCGTTCGTCAGATCGCTGTCACCGAGCGCCGTGACGGCAAGGTGCCGATCGACGCGTTGACCGCCGAGCTCGGCGTCGCGGACGTGGAGGCACAGCTGCACCTGATCCGCGCCTTCGGTTTGCTGTCGGTGCTCGCCAACACCGCCGAGGACATCCACCAGGAGCGCCGGCGCCGGTACCACCGCGATGCCGGCAGCGGATCGCAGGACGGCAGCCTGGCGGCGGCCTTCGAGCACCTGCTCGACAACGGCGTGGCGGCCGACCTGATCGCCGCCGAGCTCGGTCAGCTGCGGGTTTCGCCGGTGATCACGGCGCACCCGACCGAGGTCCGCCGGCGCACGGTGCTCGACCACGTCGATGCCGTCGGCGAACTACTCGGCCGCCGGGCGCAGGCCGGTGGCAGCCCGAGTGAGGAGGCCGACATCGACGCCGCGCTGCGGCTCGAGATCCTCATGCTCTGGCAGACAGCCGAGGTACGGCTCTCGAAGCTGCGCGTGCGCGACGAGATCAACGAGGCGTTGCGCTACTACCAGTCGAGCATCTTCGAGACGATCCCGGCGCTGCTCGCCGATCTGGACGCGCTGGCGCTCGACCGGCTGGGGACGGTTGCCGACAACCCGCGCGCGATCTCGATGGGGTCGTGGATCGGCGGCGATCGCGACGGGAACCCGTTCGTGACGGCGGACGTGTTGCGGCTGGCCGTCGATTCGCAGGCTGCGACGGCGCTTGGCCACCACCTGCTGGCGTTGCACGCGCTCGCCCTGCAGCTGTCGATGTCGGCACGGTTGATCACGCCCACGCCGGCGTTGGCTGATCTCGCGGCGGCTTCCGCCGACGCCTCGCCGTTCCGCGCCGACGAGCCGTACCGGCGCGCCCTGCGCGGCATGCACGCCCGGCTCTGGGGCCTCGCCCGCGAGGTGCTCGACGACGTACCCGGGCCGGCGCCTCACGCCGGTTTGCCGCCGTATACGGGGCCGGACGAGTTGATCGCCGACCTCGGCGTGGTCGCCGACTCGCTCGCGTCGCACGGCGCCGGCGAGCTCGCCGCCGCGCGCGTCGTGCCGTTGCGCCGTTCCATCGGTGTGTTCCGTACCCACCTCTGCGGACTCGACCTGCGCCAGAACTCTGACGTTCACGAGCAGGTGGTCGCCGAGCTCTTGCGCGTCGCCGGGGTGACCGACCGCTACGAGCAGCTCGACGAAACGGCACGGGTCGAGGTGCTGAGCGCCGAGCTGCATGGTGGGCGGCCGCTGGTGTCGCCATTCGTGACGTACAGCGAGCTTGCGAGCTCCGAGCTGGCGGTGGTGCGGGAGGCGGCGTCGGCGCACGCCCGCTTCGGCGCCGAGATCATCCCCCATGTGATCATCAGC
>DASQTR010000267.1:0-3119 GCA_035641795.1 Ilumatobacter sp. | reverse complement strand
GCGAGCCGGGCGTCGACCTGGTGCGCCCGACGCGGGCGGGGATGCTCGCCGTGTAGTTCCGCCGCCCGTACGCGTCAGCCGGCTGGTGACGCTCGAGACGTCGATGCGCGTGTTGTTCAACGCCGTGATGGTCGGCTCGTTGTATCTGCTGTTCGTGGGACACAACCTGCCGGGAGGCGGGTTCGCCGGGGGGATCGTCGCCGGGGCCGCGATCGCGCTGCGCTACATCAGCGGCGGCATCATCGAGGTCCGCCGCCTGTCGCGTGGGCGCCCGTGGTTCGTGCTCGGGGGAGGCTTGCTACTCGCCTTCTTGACCGCGATCGCGCCGCTCCCCTTCGGCGGGTCCGTGCTCGAGAGCGGGACCTGGTCGTTCCACGCCGACCTGCTCGGAACTGTGAAGCTGTCGTCGGTTCTCGCCTTCGATGCCGGCGTCTACCTGGTGGTCGGTGGGGTCGTGATGATGATGTTCGAGTCGTTCGGCGACGATCCGCCTCCGGTCGACCCCGACGTGCAGCCGCTGACCGAATCGCTCGAGGGATCAGTCGCATGAGCGTGGTCATGGCGGGCACCGCCGCGGCACTGTTCTCGATCGGCACGTATCTGCTGTTGCAACGCAAGCTGTCGCGCATCATCATCGGCCTCGGTCTGATCAGCCACGGCGCCAACGTCCTGCTCGTGGGCTCGGGTCGGCGCGGTCTGCCGCCGATCATCGGGCAGGGCGACCCGAACGAGTTCGCCGATCCGCTACCCCAAACGTTGGTGCTCACGGCGATCGTGATCAGCTTCGGCACGACGGCGCTGCTGCTCGCGCTCGCATACCGCAGTTGGCTCCTGACGGCGGACGACGAGGTCGACGACGACATCGAGGATCGGATGGTTGCCGGCATGGGCTACCTCGACCTCGAGGTGGCAGACGAGGCGCTGCTCGTCGACGAGGCGGAACAGAGCGAAGACATCCCACCTCTACGCACGCCGCGCGAACGCGACGAGCCGATCAAGTACGGGCGATGAACGCCCTGCTGCCGTTGCCCATTCTGCTGCCGCTCGGCGGAGCAGCGCTGTCGATCCTCGTCGGCCGGTCGCGTACCGCGCAACGCGTCGTTGCGCTCATCGTTCTCGTCGCAGTCAGCGCAACAGCGGTCGCGTTGCTCGTGATCGTCGACCGGGACGGTGTGGTTGCCACGCAGGCAGGTGACTGGTACGCCCCGGTTGGCATCACGCTCGTCGCCGACAGGCTGTCGGCGATCATGCTGCTCACCGCCGCCTGCGCGCTGCTCGCCGTCGACGTGTACGCGATCGGACAGCCCGGCGCGGAGCGCAACCATGTGGGGTTCCAGTCGGTGTATCTGGTCCTGACGGCGGGTGTGTCCGCCGCTTTCCTGACCGGCGACCTGTTCAATCTGTTCGTGGCGATCGAGATGATGCTGACCGCCAGCTACGTGTTGATCACGCTCGGCGGCCATCTCGACCAGGTCCGATCCGGCATGACCTACATCGTCATCAGCCTGATCGCGTCGGTGCTTTTCCTGGCGGGAATCGCGTTCACGTACGCGGCCACGGGAACGGTCAACATGGCCGATCTGGCGGGTCTCGTCGCCGACCTCCCGAGCGGCGTGCGGTCGGCGCTCGCAGGGCTGTTCCTGATCGTGTTCGGCATCAAGGCCGGACTGTTCCCGTTGTTCTTCTGGTTGCCCGACAGCTATCCGGCCGCGCCTGCTCCGGTCACGGCGATCTTCGCCGGGCTACTCACGAAGGTCGGCGTCTACGCCTTGATCCGGACGCAGACGTTGATCTTCCCCGGCGTGCTGCCGACGTGGCTGCTGCTGGCGTTCGCCGGCGCGACGATGCTGGCGGGTGTGCTGGGGGCGATCGCGCAGGACGACGTCAAGCGCATCCTCTCCTTCCTCATCATCAGCAGCATCGGGTTCATGGTGATGGGCCTCGGCATGTTCACCGTGGCCGGCGTGGCGGCAGCGATCGTCTACATGGTGCACCAGATCGTGATCAAGACGACGCTGTTCCTCGCCGGCGGCATGATCGAGCACGCCGGTGGATCGAACCGGCTGTCGCGCCTCGGCGACATGGCCCGCAGAGCGCCACTGATCGCCGTGATGTTCTTCGTGCCGGCGATGTCGCTGGTCGGGATCCCGCCAATGTCCGGATTCACCGCCAAGTTCGCGCTGTTCGACTCGGTCGCGGCGTCGCACGAATGGTGGATACTCGGCGTGTCCATCGGGGTGTCGTTGCTCACGCTGTTCGCGGTCGCGAAGATCTGGATCGGCGTCTTCTGGGCGCCTGTCGATCCGGCGGAACAGACCGAGGCGCGGTCCGATGGTCGCACCCCTCCGCTGATGGTGGCGCCGACCGGACTATTGGTGATGGCGACGCTGATGCTCGGAGTGGCCGCGGGTCCGCTGTACGACTATTGCACGCGGGCTGCACGTGATCTTCTCGACCCGTCGGCGTACGTCTCGCTCGTCTTGGAGGAGGACAACCCGTGACGTTGGCCCTCTACCTGATCGGTGTCACCGTCATGTGGGTGCTGGCGTGGGGTTCGCTCAGCGCGGCGAACGTGATCAGCGGGATGGCCGTCGCCGGCGTGCTACTGGTGGTCTCGCCAGACGGGCTCGGTTGGCTCCGAGGCGTCGCATTCCGACCGGTCGCCGTGATCAGGTTCACGCTCTACGCCGTCGGCGAGATCGGCAAGGCGAACGTCGTCCTGATCAGGTCGATCGTCGCTCGGCAGACCAACCTCCACACGGGTGTGATGGCGGTTCCGCTGCCCGAGTGCTCGGACGCGCTGCTGACGATCGTGACCAATGTGATCGCGCTGACGCCGGGGACCAGCCCGCTGCACATCACGCGCTATCCGACGGTGCTGTACGTGCACGTGCTCGACATGCGCGATCCGGCTGCCACCCGTCGGGACGTACAGCGCCTCGCAGGACTGGCCTTCGACGCGTTCGGCCCGGACGTCGTGGACCTACCGCCGCCGGAGGACTCGCTCGGGGACGGCCTTCCGTGATCGGCGCCACATATCTGGTGCTGGCGGCCGCGTTCGTGTGCTTCTCGTACCGGCTGTTGCGCGGTCCGACGCTGGCGGACCGCGTCATCGCCAT
>DASQTR010000266.1:0-2731 GCA_035641795.1 Ilumatobacter sp. | reverse complement strand
ACGTCTCGGCGTTCAGCACGCCGCCGTGCAGCACCACGAGCGGTCGGCCTGTCCCGTGGACCTCGTGATAGAGGTCGATGCCGTTGATCGATACGCGCGTGCCGCTCATCGCAGCCTCCTGCCTAGCGCAGTCGTGGTCTGTAGTGGCGACGCCGGCCACAGCCGAAACTCATCGAACGATCGCCATCTCGCCGTACGGATCGACGGCTCGGGGTCGCAACGCAAACGCCCGGAACGCCGGGCTCGACAGCGAACTCGGCGACGTCGACTTCCGGTGTCCGAGCCTTCGGACGCGTACGCGGCCGGCGGGCCTCTGCACTCAACCGACGGTGGTGACGTCGCGGCGTGTCCGTTGCCGACGAGCATTCTGGGCGCCTGTCGGGACCGGCGCTGGCCGCCCCCGAGCGACGATTCGGTTCCCCTCTACATCGCCATCGACTGCCGGTCTGATCGTCATCGCCATGTCGTGCTCGCCTCAAACTGTTGCCCGTCCCACCATCCAACGCCTCCACACCTCGGTGACCCGCCTCGCGACAGGCGCAGTGTGGCGCGACATATCGACAGTTCTCGTGCGCCGCGACGCGACGCATGCGTCGATGAAAGACTGGCCGACGGGCAACCCGAACTGCCGATCGGAGCGGGTGACGTTTCGTCCTGGTCTTGGCTTGCCGCAACGGGCACGATGCGGGGGTGAATGGATCGGTCGATCACATCGTCGTCGCGTCAGCGGATCTCGACGTTGGAGTTCGTTGGGTCGAAGAGCGGCTCGGTGTTGCGCCGGTCTTTGGCGGGGTCCACGTCGGTGTCGGGACCCGCAATGCTCTGCTCGGTCTCGGTGACCAGTACCTCGAGGTGCTGGCCCTTGACCCTGGCCAGGCCAAGACATCGTCGCCGTGGAGCGAGCAGATCCGGAGCTTGAGCACGCCGAGGCTGTGGACCCTTGCGGTCGCTAAGCCACTGCAAAGTGGCAAGCCGATGTCGCGTGTCCGATCCGACGGTTTCCGACTCGAGTGGGAGATCGAATTCACGTCGACGCCCCTGTTCTTTATCGACTGGAAGGAGTGCCCGAGACCTGCTGGTCTGCCTCGCGGCGGGCGCATCACGTCGCTGTCAGTGACAACGCCCGAGCCCGCGATGCTCGGGGGCGTCGCTGGAGTGTCGGTGCACGAGGGGTGGTGGCGAGTCGAGGCAACAGTGGACGACACGCCGCTCTCCTGAACAGCGCCTTCGTTTCACCGACGGTCGACTGTCACGCCAGATCTGCCGAGATGGCGCGCCGGCCGTTACGGGGCTTGGCGACAGACCGAGGGCACAGATCGGCCGGTCAGGCGGCCATGCGACCGTGGGAGCAGATCTCGGGGAGTCCGTCGTCGTTGGGCGTCGCCGCTCACGCTGACGGTTGCGCGGGGGAATGCGGTCGACTCGCTTAGCCGGTGCAGGCGCAGTCCGGCTCGCCGTGCGGCATGTACGGCACCAATTCGATGGGGCCCAGCACCGGGACGTCGTATGCCAGCACGTACGCGTTGGTGTGCTCGACCTGTTCGACTCCTGCGTCGTCGAGTGCCCTGGCGAGCGCGCGAGCCTGCTCGGTCGCCAAGTCGAAGCGATAGACGTCCGGTCCGACATCCACGCTCGGGTTGCCCTCGCCGAGGTCCACCGGCGAGCCAGTGGCGGTGCGGAGCAGCTCACTAGCCGGTGGCGGAAGCAGGCTCAGGATGCTGGCCCGGTCGGTCAGCACCTCCCCTGTGTCCGTGTGCACGTCGATGTCCAGCGCGAACCTGGATGGCACGTAGGCCGTGATCTCCCGGTGCTCCCAAGCACCGGCCGGCAGCCAGGACTCCAAGTACCTGAGCCGCTGGGCGAGCTGGAGGAGCGCGTCGCTCTGCTCTTGATCCAGTGCCGACTCCTCGCCGTTGACGCGCCACGTACCGTCTTCTCCCTGGACGCCCACTCGCAGCGAGGCGTAGGCGCCGTCGGGGGGCGGCGAGTCCGATTCGAACAGCGCGGTCGCGAGGATCTCCGATCGAACGAGCTCGATGCCCTCGGGTGTGAGGCGTTGCTCGAGGAAGCCGGTCGAGTGCTCGTTCGCGCCCTCCCCGAGGCTTCGACCATCTCGCCGCGTCCAGATCACCCGCCCGTCGGCGTAGAGGTACAGCTCTCCGGTTCCCCAAACGGGATCGAGGCTGATGTGCGACCACAGCGAGGCGACGAGCTCGCCGGTCTCCGGGGCGCTCGGCGTCGCTCCCTCGGGAGGCAGGCCGATGAAGCCCACTCGTTCGGCATCCGCGGGAACCGTCGTCGACGCGACATCAGGTGGAACCGTCGTCGACGCCGGATCGTCTGCCGTGCCGACCCGATCGGATGTCACGCCAGGCGAAACAGTCCAGACCAACGCGACGAGGACTGCGACCCCGGCGGCACCGGCGGTGATGCGCCGGTTTCGACGCTTGCGATGGCGTCGACGCAGGAACCCGTCAAAGGTGGGCTCGGGCGCCTTCGAACAGCGGCGCTAGCCGATCCAGCGCCTCGAACCTGTCAGTGCTCATGGGGATCGACCACCTCTTGCTTCATGCGGGCGCGGGCGCGCGTCGTGAGGGAGCGGACCGAGGAGGCACGTAGGCCGAGCATTCGGCCTGCCTCCTCGGTCGAATAGTCCAAGATCGCGGTGAGCAGGACGGCGGCGCGCTGCTTGGGCTCAAGTGCCAGGAGCAGCCGCACGACCGCGTCATGG
>DASQTR010000265.1:0-3919 GCA_035641795.1 Ilumatobacter sp. | reverse complement strand
GGGGATCAATGGCGTGAGCGGTAGCGGCGTGCCGGGGCGGCCTGGACCGGCCCCTAGCGCCTGGCGCGGGGGATACGCCAACCGATCGGGCAGCTCGGCGGGCGTGCCGTCGATGGCCGGCGGCGACGTGTCGACCGCGAGCAGCGCGGCGCGCAAGTCGGCACCGGTTTGCGGTCGATGGGCCGGATTGCGGGCGAGCGTGCGGTGGATCAGGTTGACGAGGCCGATCGGCAACGTCGGCCGGAGATGGCCGAGGTCGGTCGGGTCGCGCTGGAGGCGGGCAAGAGCCGTGTCGGCGTCGCTCTCGCCGAGGAACGGCACACGCCCCGCCAAGCACTCGTACAGCACCAGTGAAAGCGAGTAGAGATCGGCGCGGCCGTCGAGCCTGCGCCCCCGCACCTGCTCAGGCGAGAGGTACTTCGCCGTACCCATCATCACGTTGTCGCTCGTGAGGTCGTCGTCGGGCGTCAGGCCCTTGGCGATGCCGAAGTCGGCCAGCAGCACGCGGCCGTCGGACGTGACGAGGATGTTGCCCGGCTTGACGTCGCGATGGACGAACCCGGCGCGGTGCGCCTCGTCGAGGGCTCCGGCGATGGCGGCGCCGATGTGGATCGTGAGCTCGGGGCCCAGCCGCTTCTGCGTGTCGAGCAGCTGGCGCAGGCTCTTGCCGTCGACGAGTTGCATGACGACCGCCTGGCGCCCGTCATGGACGAACACGTCGTGGACACCGACGATGTTGGGGTGACTGAGACGAGCGACGGCGATCGCCTCGCGACGGAAGCGCTCGGTGACGACGGGGTCTGTGGCGAGCGTGCTGCGGAGCCACTTCACGGCGACCTTGCGATCGAGGTCGACGTCGGTGGCGACCCAGACCTCTGCCATCCCGCCCTGGCCGATGCGCCGTTCCAAGCGGTAGCGGCCCGCGAGCAGTTCACCCGTCGGGGCGTGCGGCGGCGGTGGCGGGGGAGCGCTGGGAGGCATGACCGTCAGTCACGCTAGTTGTGTGAGATCCCCTGATCGGGGCAATCGCGGCGGGTGGGCGAAGCGTCGGACCCGAATGGAGGCGGTGGGCTCCACAGGTGGAGGTGACCACCTCGGCTGCGATCCGGCGGCCCGCGTCGTTGGCTCAGTCGCGCGTGATGAAGCCGACTCCGATGGTGCCCCGCCCGGCGTGCGTGCCGACCACGGGCCCGATGTCGCCGACCACGATCTCACCGTCGAAGTGAGGGCGCAGCATCTCGACGAACTGGTCGACATCAGGGCAATCCGCGTGGAGCACGGCGACGCTGTCGATCTGACCCTTGTAGTCGGCGACCTTGTCGACGAGGAACTTGAGCGCCTTCGACCGCGTGCGCTGCTTGCCGCCTTCTTCGACCTTGCCGTCGACGACCTCGATGATGGGCTTGATCGCCAGTGCCGTGGCGAGCATCGCCTTCGCACCGCCGATGCGCCCACCCTTCTTCAGGTTCTCGAGCGTGTCGAGCGCGCCCCATACCTTGGTCCGCTCCGCCAATGCGCGGGCGAGATCCGCGACATCGTCGAGCGTGCCGCCGGCGACTGCTCTGCGAGCGCAGGCGATGGCGATCGTGCCGACACCGAGGCTGACGCTGCGGCTGTCGACCACGCGCACAGGAATCAGATCGGCAACTGCGCGGGCGGCGAGTTCGGCGCTCTGCAGTGTCGCCGACAATGCGCCGGAGAGCGACACCACGACGATGCCCGTGGCTCCCTCCTGCACCACCTCGCGGTACACCGCCTCGAACTGCCCCGGCGCCGGCGCCGCCGTCTCCGGCAGCGTGCTGCTGTCCGCGCAACGCTTCCAGAACTCACTGGTCGACAACTCTTCCCGGTCGAGGAACTCGTCATCGCCGAAGCGGATCGTGAGCGGCACGATTCGGATGCCGTGCTCCTTGGCGACCGAGTCGGGGAGATCGCACGACGAGTCGGTGACGATCCTCACGGTCATGGCGGCAGGCTACTGGTCGCCGGCGTCGCCGGAGATGGTCGCCGGATGCCGGCTCACGCTGTCGGCGACGCGCGCCTCGTGCACTTGATGGCGACGGCGCTTGAAGTACGTCAGCCACCACGTCGCCAGCACGATCAGCAGTCCGACTGTGACGACGCGCCCCAGACCCGTGAGGTTGTTGACCCGCGCCGTCAATACGACCGGATCGGTCAGTTGCCCCCCGAAGGGCGTTCGGATGACGACGCTCATGGTCGACACACCGTTCGAGCGGGCGACGATGTCGACGGGCACCTCGGTCGTGGCGCTCGGCAAGAGGTCGACCACCAACTCGTCGACGGGGAAAGTGAGCTTGTCGGACTGGAGGTGGAGCTCGACGGTCAGCGGCGTGGCGGAGGTGTTCGTGATGCGCAGCGGGATCGTCGCATTACGCCCGCCGACCGTGAACGAGAACGGTTCGGGCGGGACGACGGACGCCCGCACTTCGTCGAGATCGCGCTCGACGCCACCGATCAACGCGTCGGCGCCGGGATCGCCGATCCCCGTCGTGAGTGCGGTGCGCAGCGAGTCGTCCCATTGCTGCGGGCGGTTGTCGTCGGGCGGCAGCATCGTCGACACGTCGGCCATGCGGAAGCGGGCGGCGTCGACGGCCCTGGTTCTCTGCGCGAGATCGACGGGCGGCTCGTCGTCGAGTTCGACGGTCACGAGTTCGCCGTCTTCGAACAGCGAATTCGTGAGACCGGGGACCGCAGCCAACGGCTCGAACCGCATGTCCGGATGCTCGCCGGCGAGCTGCGCGAGAGACGCCAGCACGTCAGGGTCAGGTACGCCGAGACCAGGCGTGGCGACGATCAGCGATCGCCGGTCGGGTTCCAGCTCGAGCCGCATGGTGGAGATTTCCGCCATCATGCGCACGGCCTTCGTCACCGGCGTCACGTCTGGCTCGTCGGAGGGTTCGAGCAGCGACATCACCGGGTCGATCACCGCCACCGCCACCGAGGAGCCATTGGGAAGCACCGTGCTTTGCAACAGCGTGGCGTCGGCGAAGCCCGCTGGGATGCTGTCGAGCGCGGCGTACGAGCGGAACGGCATGACGAGCAGCTGCACGCCGAGGTCGCTCAGGGTCGTCGCGCCGTTGGGTGTCACGGCCACGTCGTACAGCCACGTCGAGCGCTGCGTCCCGGCGCCGGAGACGGCGTCGACCAGGATCGCCTCGCCGTCGCGAAGACGGCGCACGAACTCGTCGTCGATGCCCGCCGCTGTGGCGGACGACGGGTCGAGCGGGAGATCGGTGGTGGCCATCACCGAGTCACCCGCGACAGCGACCCGCAAGCGGTCGGCCAGTGCCGTGTCGTCGGTCAACACGGCATCGACCATCTGTGCCGGGATGCGCAACGCGAGCGGGACGTCGACGCGTTCGGCGAGGTCGGCAAGCGCTGCCAACTGCTCGTGTGCCATCTCACGGTCGGAGTCGGTGGGCAGCGTCGGGATCTCGTCGATGCTGGCGACGGCCGCCAACGACAGCGGACCGCGTGTGATTCCGTCGGTGCGAACGGCCTCGAGGAAGGTTGTGGCGTCGGCAATGACCTCGCCGTCGCGCCGGACCAGGACGCTGATCGGGTAGACGCCCGGGTCGACCAACTCGAGCGCGGTCGTGTTGGCGCGCTGCGCGATCGGGACGTCGAACAGCAGCACCCGCTCACCCGTCTCGGCGTCGATCGTCGACACCGCCGCCAGGTCGTACTCGACTTGGTCGATCAGAGGGCTGACATCCCCGTTCAGCGCGTTGGCAACGTCGGCCCGGCTCGTGGTCGGGCGGTGCGCGAGCACCTGCACGATCAGGCTCGGCCGCGTCTCGACCGGCACCGTCGTGCCGGTCGTCTCGGTCGTCGTGGCGGTCGTCGCGGCCGTCGTGGTCTCGGTCGGCGGCGCGGTGCTGGCGGCGGCGGTTGTCGG
>DASQTR010000264.1:0-2033 GCA_035641795.1 Ilumatobacter sp. | reverse complement strand
CGCGAACGTCCGCGCTTCCGACGCTGCAGCCGATGTCATGCCGGAACCCCGGTCAGCCAGCGGTCGTCGGGTTCGTCGTCCCACTGCAGGCGGGCGACGGTGTCGAGCACCCGGTCGACGCCGGGCAGGTGGTGCTTCTCGACGATCGGCGGCGGGTAGGGAACGTCGAATCCCGCCACCCGGAGCACCGGTGCGGCCAACGAATGGAAGCAGCGCTCCTGAACTCGGGCCGCGATCTCGGCACCGACGCCGGCGAACCCGGCCGCCTCTTGCACGACGACGCAGCGGCCGGTCTTCCGCACCGAGGCGGCGACCGTCTCGTCGTCGAACGGCACCAGCGTGCGAAGGTCGACCACCTCGAGATCCCAGCCGTCCTCGACAGCAGCCTCGGCCGCCTCCATCGCAATCGGCACCGTCGGGCCGTACGCGATCAGCGTAGCGCTGGCCCCGACACGTCGCACCGCTGCGGTGCCGAACGGGGCCGTCTCGACCGGCAACGAGATGTCGGCCTTGGACCAGTAGAGCTTCTTGGGCTCCATGAACACGACCGGGTCCGGATCGGTGATGGCCTGACGCAGCAACGAGTACGCATCGGCCACGGTCGCCGGCGTAACGACCTTGAGCCCGGGAGTGTGGACGTAGTAGGCCTCGGAGGAGTCGCAATGATGCTCCACACCGCCGATGCCGCCGGCGTACGGAACCCGAATCACCATCGGCACGCCCACCGACCCGCGGGTCCGGTTGCGCATCTTGGCCACGTGCGACACGACCTGTTCGAATGCCGGGTACGCGAAGGCGTCGAACTGCATCTCCACGACCGGCCGGAACCCGTTCATCGCCATGCCGAGGGCCACGCCGACGATCCCGCTCTCGGCCAGTGGCGTGTCGAAGCAGCGGTCGTCGCCGAGGTCGCGGGCGATCCCGTCGGTGATCCGGAACACGCCGCCGAGCGTGCCGACGTCCTCGCCGAAGACCACGACCGAGTCGTCTTCGGCCAGCGCGTCACGGAGGGCCGCGTTGAGTGCCTGGGCCATCGTCGGCATCAGCGGTCGCCTCCCTCCGGCCGGTTCGACCCCTCCGCTTGCTCGCCGGCCCGCAGTTCCTCGGCCCGCAGCTCGTCGTCCAGGAGCGCGCGCTGTTCGCGCAGCTGGGACGTGGGCTCGGCGAAGACGTGGTCGAACAGGCTGCGCGGGTCGACGACCGGGTCTTCGTTCATGCGGTCACGCAGCCGCATTGCGAAGGCCTCGGCCTCCTCGCGGGCGCTGCCGATGTCTTCGTCGGCAAGGGCCCCCAGGCCGGTCAGGTGGTTCTCCAGCCTGACGAGCGGGTCGCGTCGCGCCCAGTGGTCCACCTCACTGGCGTCGCGGTAGCGCGTGGCGTCGTCGGCGTTCGTGTGTGCCTCGATG
Organism: Ilumatobacter sp.; assembly: GCA_035641795.1. Taxonomy (GTDB): domain Bacteria; phylum Actinomycetota; class Acidimicrobiia; order Acidimicrobiales; family Ilumatobacteraceae; genus Ilumatobacter. The sequence continues at coordinate 627 of DASQTR010000264.1, read as the reverse complement.
CGATATGTATGTGCTTCGACGAGGAACGAGCCCTCGCCGGCTCGAGCGGATTCGACGGCGTGCCGCAGGACGGCCAGGACCGCGACCGGATCGTTGCCGTCGACCTGCTCGCTGCGGACGCCGTACCCGATCCCCTTGTGGGCAAAAGACGGTGCCGCGGTCTGCTTCGACAGCGGAACCGAGATCGCGTACCGGTTGTTCTGAACCAGGAACACAACCGGAGCCCTGAACACACCGGCGAAGTTGAGCGCCTCGTGGAAGTCGCCCTCGCTGGTGGCGCCGTCTCCGACGAACGCCAGCGCCACGGTGTCCTCGCCGCGGCGTCGCGCTGCGTACGCCACCCCGACCGCATGCAGGCTGTGGGTCGCCAGCGGCGTGCACTGTGGTGCCGTACGGGTGGCGACCGGGTCGTAGCCGCAGTGCCAGCTGCCGCGCAGCAATGTCAGCGACTCGACGGGATCGATGCCACGCGCGATCAGCGCCATCGATTCGCGGTACGTCGGGAACATCCAGTCCGCATCGCGCAGAGCCAGGACGCCGCCGATCTGGCACGCCTCCTGTCCGTGGCTGGACGGGTACACCGCCAGCCGCCCCTGCTTGGTCAGCGCGGTCGCCTGCGCGTCGAAG
>DASQTR010000263.1:0-2172 GCA_035641795.1 Ilumatobacter sp. | reverse complement strand
GCGGGCCCAGAATGCGCTGCTGCGCCGCCTCGACCGCGACGAGTTGACGAACCTGCCCACCCGGTCGCGGTTCCTCGATCGTGTCGCCGACGTACTCGAGGAGACCTGGCGTTCGGAGCACCACGCGACGCTTATCCAGATCAACATCGACCGGTTCAAGAACATCAACGACACGCTCGGCCACGAGGCCGCCAACCGGGTGTTGGCCGCGCTGGCTGAGCGCCTGCGCGTCACGGCCGGCGGCTTCGGCGCCAGCGTCGCCCGCGCCGGTGGCGACGACTTCGTGGTGCTCGACGGCTCGACGCGCACGTTCGACGACGCCCACGAGCGAGTGGAGCGCATCAGCGGCGCTTTCGCGCGTCCGTTCATCGTCGGCGACGCGTCGGTGTTCGTGACGGCCAGCATCGGGGTGGCCATGGCACCCCGCAACCGCACGATCACGGCCGAGGAGCTGATGCGGCGGGCCGACATCGCGACTCACCGCGCCAAGGCCGACGGTCGCAACCGGATCGTGGTGTTCGACGAGTCCATGCAGTCGAACCTCACATACCGCATGGACGTCGAGAACGCGCTCCACGGTGCCATCGGACGCCAGGAGATGCGGCTCTACCATCAGCCGATCGTCGATCTCGAGACCGGGCACCTGAGCGGCTTCGAAGCACTGATCCGATGGCAGCGCGAGGGTGTGATCGTGCCTCCCGCCGACTTCATCCCGATCGCCGAGGAGACCGGCATCATCACCGAGATCGGCGCGTGGGCGTTGCGCGAGGCGCTGTGCGAGCTGCAGCGCTGGATCGACGACGGCGTGGTGGCACCAGGTACGACGACCTCGGTCAACGTCTCGCCCCGGCAGATCCTCGATCCCGACTTCGCGGCCGTCGTCCGGGACGCGCTCGATGAGAGCGGCGTGTCGGCCCACCTGCTGTGGCTCGAGATGACGGAGTCGATGATGCTCGACGAGCCCGAGTTGGCGGAGAACACGCTGCGTCGGATCCGGGCGATGGGTGTACGCCTGGCGCTCGACGACTTCGGAACCGGCTTCTCGTCCCTGTCGCTGCTACAACGCTTCCCGATCCAGCGGATCAAGATCGATCGGGCTTTCGTCCAGGGCATCGCCGACCGCAGCCACGACCGGTCGCTGGTGCGAACGATCATCGCCATGGGCCAGTCGATGGGGCTCGACCTCGTCGCCGAGGGTGTCGAGACGGTGCACCAGTTGCAGAGCCTCCGCGATCTCGGATGCGACAAGGCGCAGGGTTATCTGATCAGCAGACCGGTGCCGGCCGAGGCGATGCGCTCGACGATGTTCGCGCTCGACGAGCTAACCGGTCTGGCGCTGTTCGCGCACGACAAGGGCCAGCGCATCGGCACCGTGCCGGAGCGCTGGCTCGAGCCGGTCGGCGCCGGCTTCGCGGCCGAGCCGTTTCTGCGTCCGTTGGCGACTCGTCCGCTGGGCTGAGCTCACGGGCTGTGCAGCGCGCGACGGATGACGTAGACCGAGCCCGCGGCGATCAGCCGGTGGAGCGGATCGGCATGCGGCGAGAAGACGACGTGCCAATGGTCGCCCCCGCTGTACGTGTCGTCAATCAGAGATTCACCGAGCCAGATCTCGGCGCACAGCGTGCCATTGCGATCGACGAACTGCCACGCGTGCGCGGTAGGCGCCACCAATCCGGTCTCCCGCCGCAAGCGGCCGAACTCACGACCGGCGACCCACACCCGCAAACCGTCGGTCGACGCCACGACGTCGCCGCCAGGGTCCGTGATCTCCACCAAGTGCTGCCCATCGAGCAGGATCGACACCGCCAACACCTCGTCGAGGTCGACGTAGCCCATGACCGTTGGCCGGCGCTCCGCCGACGTGTCCGGCCACCACTGACGAATCGTCCCCAACCGTTGGCCGGTTGGATCGCTGACACGCGCCAACTTGTAGTTGAACACGAGATGGTCGTGTGCGATCAGCGTGTCCACGTCGTGCCCTCACGAGCAGCGTAAGTCCTGGCGATCATGGACGCGACCGCGGCACGACCGCGCCTCTTCGTCCGAAGTGGCACAAGTGGGCACGTTGACGGCCAACTCATGGACTGCGCCGCGCGTGCCGATAAGTCGGTTGCCCGGCGGACGGGGCGGGGCGTCGATCGCCAGACCACAGGCGATCGACGCCCTCGCCGG
>DASQTR010000262.1:0-2031 GCA_035641795.1 Ilumatobacter sp. | reverse complement strand
GCGGTTGTGGACGGTTACGAGTCGCTGATCATCATCAACGATGCCGGCCCCGCCGTGTGGGTCATCGCCCAGCTGCCTGCCGCCGCCGTCGTCGACCGCGGTGAGATCGCCGTCTGGGCGACCACGCTCCAGCCGGAGGGCACCTCAGCCGGCCGGTATGCGGTCGAGGACGGCATCCGCCAGACCGCGACCCAGGTGGACTCGACACCGGACCTGTACGTCGTGGCGAGGACCGCGGACGCGGTCCATCTGCCCGAGGGTGAGCGCCAGTTCTACCTGCTGATCTTCACGCTCGCCGTCGTGCTGCTCGTGCTCGCCGGTGCGACGCTCGTGGCCGAGCAGCGCAGCCTGCTCGAGCGGGCGAGCTTCGACCCACTCACCAAGCTCCCCAACCGCAGCGAGTTCGAGCGTTGCGCCGCCGACGCCATCGCCAACGCCGAGCGCCAGGGCAGCCAGATCTGCCTGCTGCTCTTCGACCTCAACGGGTTCAAGATCGTCAACGACACGTACGGTCACCACGCCGGCGACGAGATGCTGCGCGTCGTCGGCTCGCGGCTGCGCAAGGCCGTGCGCGACGACGACATCGTGGCGCGCTGGGGGGGCGACGAGTTCGTGGTGATGATGCCCGGAATCGGCGACAGCGAGATGGGCGCCAAGCGCGCCCAACAGCTGGCCGAGCAGGTGGCCGGTCGCACCCGGCTCGACGGCGTGCCAGAGGCGCTGCGAGTGAGTGTCAGCGTGGGTGTCGCGATCTGGCCGGAGCACGGCGGTGAGCTGCATGCGCTGGTCGAGGCCGCCGATCAGGCGATGTATCAGGCCAAGCGCGACGGCGAGACGTGGCACGTGGCCGAGGAGCTCACGCCGCTCCCGCCACAGAGCGTTCCTGTGTGAGCATCTAACCTGCAGGCGTGACAGGAGCGCTCACCAGAACGCCGCTCACCGACCGGCTCGCCGGCTTCGGCACCACGATCTTCGCCGAGATGTCGGCGCTGGCACTCCGGACCGACTCGATCAACCTCGGGCAGGGCTTCCCGGACACCGACGGGCCGCGCGAGGTGCTCGACGCCGCGATCGCGGCGATCCGCAGCGGCGTCAACCAGTACCCGCCCGGCCCTGGAATCGCCGCGCTGCGCCAGGCAATCGCCGAACACCAACGCCGCTTCTACGGGCTCGACATCGACCCCGACCGCGAGGTGCTGGTGACTGCCGGCGCGACCGAGGCACTCGCGGGAGCGTTGCTCGGCATGCTCGACGCCGGCGACGAAGTCGTCGTGTTCGAGCCGATGTACGACAGCTACCAGGCGTGCATCGCGCTCGCCGATGCGATCGCTCGCCCAGTCGTACTGCGCCCTGGCGTCGGCGCCGACGGACAGTACGGCTTCGACCGCGACGAGCTCCGGGCTGCGTTCTCCTCACGCACCAAGATCGTGCTGCTCAACACACCGCACAACCCGACAGGGAAGGTGTTCACCCGCGACGAGCTGACGTTCGTCGGCGAGCTGGCCGAGGAGTTCGGCGCCATCGTGGTCACCGACGAGGTTTACGAGCACCTCGTGTTCTCCGGCGCCGAGCATCTCCCGATGGCCACGCTGCCCGGCATGGCGGAGCGCACGCTCACCATCTCATCAGGCGGCAAGACGTTCAACACCACCGGCTGGAAGGTCGGCTGGGCCTGCGGTCCTTCGGCTCTCGTGGACGCGACGAAGACCGCCAAGCAGTTCCTGACGTACGTCAACGGCGCGCCGTTCCAACCGGCGATCGCGGTCGGGCTGGGTTTACCCGACGAGTTCTTCACCGACCTGGCCTCGGATCTCGAGGCCAAGCGCGATCACCTCTTCGCCGGTTTGGTCGCCGCAGGCTTCACCGCCTACCGACCCGAGGCGACCTACTTCACCACCGTCGACATCCGGCCGGTGGCCCCTGACGGCGACGGCTTCGCCTTCTGCCGGGCGATGCCCGAGCGCATTGGCGTCGTGGCGATCCCGAACCAGGTGTTCTACGCGAACCAGGAGCACGGACGTCACCTCGTGC